>CALFOM010000139.1 GCA_937919685.1 uncultured Phycisphaera sp. | reverse complement strand
ACATGCCTAGTACATGGAGCAGCTGAATGATCAACCTCCTCAAGACACTGACAGCGCTGAGTCTGGCCACTTTTCTCACGACTCCGTCGTTTGCCGGTGATCCGGAGGTGATCCACTCGTGGAACATGGATGTCGACCCAGGCTGGACGATGACCGGCGAATGGGAATGGGGCCAACCTTTGGGGCTGGGCGGAGATTTATTCGGCCTGCCGGACCCGCTTGGAGGCTACTCCGGCGATTCCGCCATGGGCATGAATCAAGCCGGCGACTACTCCACTGAAGTCGGCGGTCCATATGAACTGAGAACCCAAGCGATCGACTGCTCGACCATCACCGACACCCAACTTCGCTTCCACCGCTGGCTCAATATCGACTGGCAGGGCTGGGTCTTCTCGTACATTGAAGTCAGCAACAATGGCGTCGATTGGACTCAACTCTGGACGAATGGATCAGACGGCGAAATCGTGGAGAGCGCGTGGACCGAACATACCTACGACATCTCTGAAGTTGCTGATGGAGAATCGACGGTCTATATCCGCTGGACCTACGAGGTCGCCGTCGCGGCATGGGCGTACTCGGGATGGAACATCGATGACGTGGAGATCCTAGGAACGGTGGTCGAATGCGTCGGCGATCTGAACGGCGACGGCATGGTGAATGGTGCCGACGTCGGACTGATGCTTGCCGAGTGGGGACCATGCAGGAACTGTGCCGCCGATCTCAACCACGATGGCGAGATCAGCGGCGCCGATCTCGGCCTGCTGCTTTCTTCCTGGGGCGGTTGCTGACGATCTGAAGGTGCGAGAAGCAATCAGGAAACCTGAAAACGCCCTGCGGCCGAACATCGGTTCGATCGTGGGGCCGTCTTCTTTGACGAGGGATCAGAACTTTAGGTATCCCCGGAGTCCGTGAAGCCCACCTTCGCGACCAAAGCCGCTTTCTTTCACGCCGCCAAAAGGACTCGTCGCATCGAACTGGTTGTAGGTGTTCAACCAGACCACGCCGGCTTGCAGCCTGCTGGCGATCTCGAAGATCTTGCTTCCCTTGTCGGTCCAGACGCCGGCCGCGAGGCCGAAACGCGAGTCGTTGGCCCTGCTGATCGCTTCTTCCGGGGTTCGAAAACTCATCACCGCCAGCACCGGTCCGAAGATTTCCTCGCGGGCGATGACATGATTCGGCTGGACGTCGGAAAAGAAGCACGGTTGGCACCAGAAGCCTTTCTCCGGAAGCGGGCAAGTGCTCGGCTGGTGCATGGTGGCGCCTTCGGCGGTTCCCTCTTTCAGATACCGCTGGATCGTCGCGAGTTGCGGACCCGAGTTGATCGCGCCGACATCGGTGTTCTTGTCGAGAGGATCACCGACCCGGAGCGTCCCCAAGCGGCGTTTGAGTTTCTCGATGACCTCGGCAAGCACGGACTCCTGGACGAACAGCCTGCTCCCGGCGCAACAGACATGACCCTGATTGAACCAGATGCCCTGCACGATTCCCTCGATCGCTTGATCGATGGAGGCGTCGGCGAAGATGATGTTCGGGCTCTTACCACCCAGCTCCAGAGTCAGTCGTTTCCCGGTGCCGGCGGTCGCCGCTGCGATCCGTTTGCCAACTTCGGTCGACCCGGTGAAGGCAATCTTGTCGACGCCAGGGTGTTCGACCATAAGGCGGCCGGTCTCGCCCGCTCCGGTCAGGATGTTGACCACGCCCGCGGGGAGTTCGCACTCCTCGCAGATCTCTGCGAAACGGAGGGCGGTGAGTGGTGTGGTCTCGGCGGGCTTGAGAACCACGGTGTTACCGCAGGCCAATGCCGGGGCGATCTTCCACGCGAGCATCAAAAGGGGGAAGTTCCACGGGATGACCTGGGCGCAGACGCCCAGCGGTCGTGGATCAGTCGCACCTGGGAATGCATATCTGAGTTTGTCGCACCACCCGGCATGGTGGAAGAAATGCTGGGCCACGAGCGGGATATCGACATCCCGGCTTTCGCGGATGGGTTTTCCACCGTCCATGGTCTCGAGTACCGCCAGCTCGCGGGCCCGTTCCTGGATCCGGCGGGCGATCCGGTAGAGGTACTTCGCCCGCTCTTGGGGTTTCGTCCGAGACCACTTCCGGAAGGCGGCTCGGGCGGACTCGACCGCAGCATCGACGTCTGCAGCATTCGCCTCGTCGCACCGGGAGAGCACGGCTTCTGTGGCTGGATTGATGGTCTCGAAGGTCTTGCGGCCGCGACTGGCGACGAAGCGACCCCCAATGAAGAGTCGATGGCGATCCGCGATTCCGGGATCGACCCGTTCGGGGGCGGGCGCGTATTCCCATTCGGGCATGGTTGTCGGCGAGTTCATCGGGACCTCCGGATGTCGGATCGGGACCGCGGACCTACCGATGGTACCGATCCGACGCGATTCGCACCGAGGGGCGCCGCCGAGGTACCTTGACCACTTCGAGCACGGTCGATCGGAGTCGATGGCCGGACTCGGACGCGTTGCAAAGCACGGCGCTTCGAAAGTCTCACTCTCAGGAACGTTTCATGAAGATTCTCTCCGTCGACATTGGTGGCAGCCATATCAAGACCCTGCTCTCGGGCGAATCGCCCGAGGACAAGCGCCGCGTGGAAAGCGGTCACGATTTCACGCCCGACGACATGGTCGCGGCCATTCATGAAATGCGATCTCCCAAGGAATACGATGTGATGGCGATCGGGCTTCCGGCGCCGATTAGGAACGGTCGTCTCTTGGTGCCCCCGAAGAACCTCGGGCCCGGCTGGGAGTCGTTCGACTACCGAGCGGGATTCCCCGGCAAGCCGATCAGACTCCTCAACGATGCCGCCATGCAGGCGGTGGGAAGTTATTCCGGAGGAAAGATGCTCTTCCTCGGACTCGGAACGGGCCTGGGAAGTTGCATGATCTGCAACCATCAGGTGATGCCGATGGAGATTGCGCATATGCCATTCGAGGACGGAGACTCCTTCGAGGATCGAGTGGGTGAGGCCCATCGAGAGAAGGAAGGCACCAAGTCCTGGCGGTCGGAAGTCTGGAAGATGGTCGGCATCTTTCATCAAGGGCTTCTTCCAGAGACGATCTGCATCGGAGGCGGAAATGCGAAGCGGCTCGCAAAGCACGAGGACGAGATTCCCGATTTCGTGACCCTCGGAGAGAACACCAACGCGTTTCTCGGAGGATTCCGGGTTTGGCAGGAGTCTCGGTTCGAGGAGTCGGTTCCGATCCTCGGGAAGGGTTGAAACTCAATCGAGACGACGTCATTGTCATTGAGGCCATCATGAAGAGACTGAACGCTCATCATCGATGAGCGTTCAGTCGTTCTTCCACGGTCTGGTGAGTGGAGGGAGCAGATCCCTCCGAATCGAAGAACGCGCTTTCAGCCGGCTCGTTTTTGCTGAAGTTCCTCGATCATTCGATCGAGTTTTCGAACGACCGTATGCATGTTCTTCCAGCGGGCGTACTGGTTCGGGTCGACGCTGACACTGATCAACTCGCTCAGTTCATGGGGGATCCCCCGGGCAACCGTATGTGCTGGCGGAGGAATCGATGCCGATTGCCCGCCGCGCCCACCGGCGGCGGCGGTGGGAACTTCCTTGCGAGTGAGCATCCAGTACATCGTGGCGCCGAAGTTGTAGACGTCGGTGCGTTCGGTCAGCGGCTCGAGTTCCGCCTGCTCGGGTGCGATGTAGCCCGGAGTGCCTTGAATCCGTTCCTTCGACTTCCCGATCGGATGGGCCTGCCCGAGATCAATCACCTTCACTTGGCCGGCTTCGGTCACCAGGACGTTGGTCGGCTTCATGTCGGCATGTACGAATCCCTTGTCGTTCATGTGTGCCAGTGCATCGGCGACCTCCCGGAAGATCTGCATCTTTGACAGCACGTCTGAGTCGAACAGTTTGTCCATCGACTGTCCGTCGACGAGTTCCATCAGCACAGAGACCTCGGTTCTAGCCCAACCCTTGGGGCGAAACTTCTCGACGCTGTAAATCCGGCGGATCGAGGGATGCGTGAGTTTCTTTGAAACCCGGACTTCATTCTCAGCCTGGACGAGGAAGCGATCATCCTTGTCGCGCTCCTCGAGGAGAACATGCTTCAGCGCGAAGATCTCGCTGCTGTCTGGTTTGCAGACACAGTAGATCTCACTAGCAGCACCGCTTCCGATGTGCTTGAGAACACGGTAGCCATGGATGTAATCAGGCTGTTTCACGGTCGTTAGGGGGTTCATTGAACAAGATCTTTCCGACCGCACATCGAGGAGTACGGTGGGTGGGAATAGCATCAAGTCGACGCTGAAAACAATGGACTCAGAGTAGATATGGCTCTTTCAAAGCGCTGAGTTCACGAATTTCCCCAACAGACGGAATAATACGGCAAAGAAGGATGAAAACCAAACGGGCAGGGGCAAAACACCTGTGATTCTCAGAGTCTGTTTGTCGGAATTCAGCTCCCGGGGACATCACCGGTACCCGAATATCTCGCATTTTCAATCCGAAGCAATTGCCTCCCGAGGTCGTCGAGGAGACTCGAGGCACCGAATCGGAAGAGGCTCGGTCGGAGCCAATCCGCTCCCAGAGTCTCCTTGACCATCACCAGATGGTGCAATGCGGACTTGGAGGTTCGAATTCCTCCAGCGGGCTTCATTCCGATCCGAACGCCAGTGCTTCCGAAGTGATCTCGGATCGCCTCAAGCATCACCAGCACAACCGACATTGTGGCGGCCGGC
The DNA here is from genome assembly GCA_937919685.1 of uncultured Phycisphaera sp. Taxonomy (GTDB): domain Bacteria; phylum Planctomycetota; class Phycisphaerae; order Phycisphaerales; family SM1A02; genus UBA12014. Next base: position 18,375 of record CALFOM010000139.1, on the reverse strand, counting down.
GAGATTTTTCCGGTGGAGGTCTTGATGAAGATCTCGCCGTCGTCGATGCCGGAATCGGTGGCTGGAGCGGAGGTGGCGGCTTCGATGGCCAGATCCGAAGCCAATCGAACTTGGTCCAGTGTCCCGAGTTCACCGGTCTCTAGGATGATCTTCAGGTGAGCGGGCCCGCACGCCCTCTTGATGGCCGCGATCTCCGACTGGACGAGGTCGTACCGGCCGGACAGAAAAGCCCCTCGATTGATCACCATGTCGATCTCATCGGCGCCGGCGTCCACAGCCGCCGCGACCTCTGCCAGTCGGGTTTCGAGGGGTGCCTGGCCACTCGGAAAGGCGGTGGCAACGCTGGCGACCTTGATCGGTGTGTCACGGAGCCGTTCTTTGGCGGTTCTCACCATCGAGGGATAGACGCACACCGCGGCGACCGGTGGAATCGGGGGATCGAGTTCCCTCGGGAGCGGTCTCAGCCCTCGATCGCAGAGGCTCCGAACCTTCTCCGGTGTGTCGGAACCTTCCAGAGTGGTCAGATCGACCATAGAGATCGCCAGTCGAATTCCGTGGGCCTTGGTCGAGGCTTTGATCGAGCGAGTCGTGAATTCCGCCGCTCGACGATGCACCATCACGGGATCGACTGTGCGTGCTCGCATATCTATAGGCTCCTTCAGATCGGAATACGAAACGAGGGCATCGCGGATGGCGACGCCCTCGTGGTCAATGGCTTCAGGCGCCAGACACGCTCAACCGCCGCGTCCTGCGGCGAAGAGCCTCGGAAGATAGGCACCATCGATGAGGATGAGCTTACTTGCCGTCGGGTTGTTGGCGTTCGGAATCGAGTAGATGAGAAGACTCTCGTCATTTGAATCAATGACGTAGAGGTACTCATACGGGCTCTCTTTTGGCCCGGTCCCACTGGAACTGGTCACCAGTGAGAAGCCCTCATCCGTGGACGTCGCCATGCCGGCGAACGCGGGATTCGGGGAGAGATGTCCAGCCTGGAAGATTGCCAAGGTCGCGATGATGAAAGCGGATGCCCAGAGGATCGCGGCGGCGGGCTGGACGGTCGATTTGTGGCTTGTGTGAGTTGGATGATCGTCGGTCGTCATGATGAGAATCTCCTATTCGCCTGCCGGCGTCACTTGCGGTTCTGTCGGACGGTGTTGCCATCGCTGGCGAGATCGGCGTATCCCATGCCTTCGAGGATTTTCTTCGAGGTGTCGTAGCGAATCGCCACGAGCTGCCGTGAATTCTGATCGACGATATAGAGGATGAATGGTGACGAGCCCTGCGCTCGACCTGAAACCATGGCGTACTTTCCGCGGTACCGTTCCTGCGCGTTGGCCGCGGGCGTGAAGGTGATCGCCGCGACGGACGCGACGAGCAGCCCATTGAGTATGAGCAGGCCCTTGATGCTTCGTGGGGACATTGGTGTCTCCGGTGGTGGCTGGAGTGACCGGACCTCCCCCGGGGGAGATCGGCACGGCGGCCTTTTGAATGAATAGGGGTTTTACTGAAGTCTGATTAGCGTCGCGACGCCGAAGTGGGGATCAGAGATCCTCATGCTGTCGCTTCGAAGGAAAGAGCGTGAGCACCAGCAGGACAGCGGCAAAGAACGCGGCCGCCAGATACCCCATCCACATCGGCGACCGGATGCCAATGGATGGATCACGGGGGGCATTCTGGGCCAGCGCGATGGCGGTGCTGGTGAAGGGGAGGGCGAGGATGATCACGATGAGAGGTCTAATGAAGCGGTGCATGTCGTCCAAGGTACCGGTTCAAGCGGTCCCAAGGCAAGGCGATCCACCCCGTGTGGGGGGTGGACCGCCGTACCTCGTCGGAGGTGGTGATCAGGGTTCCTGCTCAACCGGGCTGTCGTTGAGGAGGAGTCCTACCGGAAGCGAGGGAGTCCCCGTGGCTTGAAGCCCGATTGTGAAACTAGCCCCCTGACAGATGTCGCCGTTCCAGGTTTCATTGACGATTCGAACCACGCCATCTCCCCGCGGCACCAGCACGCCGTTCCATGCGGAATCGACGGTGAAGGTTTTCGTGGTGAACAAGGCTTCCCAGCCACTGAGGCACTGTCCGGAATCGTTGTGAATCGTCAGATTGGCGATGAATCCGGTTCCCCAGTTGTCGGTGACCACCCAGTCATAGGTGAATCCGTCCAGCTGACATTCATCGAGGATCCCGTTTCCGTCTTCATCAAGCGCTCCATTGGCGATCTCGCAAGCGTCGGGAATCAGGTTGGTGTTGCAGTCGTCGACAAGACCATCAAGGATGGCGCAGACGTCCCAGACTCCGTCGCCGTCGCAGTCAGGCTGCTCCTGGCAGTCGTCGGGAATGCCATCGAGGTTGCAGTCCGCCGCTCCGGCCTCGACTTCTTCGTAGTCGGAGATGCCGTCCGCGTCGCAGTCAGGACTGCACGACCCCCATTCGCCGAGGAGGATGCCGAGGTCGGCACCGTTGGTCTGCCCGTCGTTGGTCACGTCGCCGGCGGGGCTTCCCCAGGCACCGAGCATCATCCCGAGATCGGCACCATCCACCCGACCGTTGAGATCGAGATCGCTCAGGCAGTCACAGGTGTCGCTGCAGACTCCAAAGTCGACGTCAGCCAGCATGTAGAAGCCCTCGCCGACCGGGTCGATTCGCTGCCAGATGACGTAGATCGAGTGTTTACCGACCCGCGGCGGCAGCGTGACGGTGAAGGTGTATTCATTTCCATCGAGCGAGACGGGACCAACCGGGATCGGCTGCATTTCAGCCCAGGTGAGAGGCTCCTGTCCCCAGTCGTGATCCGGCGTGCTCAGGAACGCGTAGATCTTCAACGGATTGTGCGGGGTGGTTGCAAAGATGGTCATTTCGAGCGGGCCGGCTTCCACCGGCGTCGTCGGCCACAGATCACTCACGGTATCGAAGGCGGCGAATCGTGGATTGTCGGCGCTCGCCAGCTTTCCATCGGGGATGATCTGGTCGAAGGGAATGTTGAACTGGTCGTAACTCTCGACGGGTGCGAAGTTGACGAGTTCATTCCAGTTCCAGCAGGCATCGGCGTTCTGGTTCACGATGCCTTGCAAGAATGGGTCGGGGTTGTTCATGCACCCGCCGTCCCAGGCTCGATAGATGCGACTCGGCGGATTCGAGAGCGTTCCGTGTCCGAGCGCCGCATGGGAGGCGATGCCTCCGAGAATCAATGTTGATATTGCGATGGTATTGATCGTCTTCATGGTTCGAGCATCCTGAGAGAAGTGACTCTTCGAAAGCGCGCTGCGGGTCATTGACCCTGGCGCGGAGTTACCAAGATGCTGTACTCCCGTTCCCGGGGTGAAGGTTCCGGAATCGTCGCAGGCTGGCCGAACATCGTGTTTTAGTGGCCTCCAGACCTGATTCAAAGAATCGGGACGACCTCGTATCCGCCGTGTTTCGCCGGTGATATCCGGACGCGAGGCGTGTCAGGCTCGTGGTCGAGCACCAGAATCCAACCTTCGTCGGCGGCTTGGGGCAGAAATGCCGCCTTGGTCTGCATCGTCTCGAACGGCAGCATGTCGTACGCGGGGCTTGAGGATGCGTGCGTGTGATGGATGGTGGGGAGGAGATCACCCGGGAAGACGACGGTCCCCTCAGCGGCGTCTACGAAGATTCCCTGCATTCCCCAGGTATGACCGACCAGAGGTCGGACGTGAATTCCGGGAAGAACCTCCTGCGGACCGTCGATCAATCGCACTCGATCAGCGATCGGATCGAGATGCGTCCGAAGGTAGGTCCGGGTCATGGTGCTGCGATTGGCGAGTGCATCATCCCATTCCTGTCGCTGGACGACGATCTCGGCATTCGGGAAGACGACCCGGGGAGAAGTGCCGGTTGCCACCATCTCCGCAGGATCCCGACCGTCCCAGGAGGTCAGGCCTCCGGCATGATCGAAGTGAAGGTGCGTCATCACGACGGTATCGATCGACTCCGGTTCGACATCGATCTCCCGAAGGGCGTCTACCACCGTGCGGCGCTCCAGCTGATAGATCCCCCGCTCCTTCTCCGTCCACTTATCACCGCACCCGGCTTCCACCAGAACGCGGCGGCCCGCCCGCTCGAGAAGAAGACAGTTCGTATTGAGTCCAACGCGATTCATCTCGTCGGAAGGCATCCAACGCGACCAGATCGACTTTGGGATGATTCCGAACATTCCGCCACCGTCGAGGCGGAATTGGCCCGCCTGCAAGACCTGCCATGTCCATGTATCTGTCATCCAGACATTGTGGCGGCAAGCGAGCGCCAGGGTGCACGAGCGGTGCGGCCCCTAGGCAAGGAAGAACCAAGATGGCGGTTTCTGGCGGATTAACAACCGCCGAATCCACTATTCTCTGCCGAGACGGCAATCCCCGTCGAATTCGCATGAGTGACGACACACCACACGAACTGACCCAGATCTTCAACGCCGCGCTCGAAGGCGATGAGCAGGCTGCGCGCCGGATGTGGGGTCTGATCTACGAGGACCTGCGGCATCTGGCGGCGTCCGCACTCCAACGCGATTCACCCGCATCGGGCCTCCAAGCCACCCAGGTGGTGCATGAGGTATTTCTTCGCATGTCGCGAAACAGCCCCGAGAAGTGGGAGAACCGGAGGCATTTCTTCGGTTCCGCCATTCGCTCCATGGAGCAGTTTCTGATCGATCATGCCCGCAAGCGAAAGACGCTGAAGCGAGGGAAAGGCCGTCGGCCAGTCTCGCTTTCGGTGCTCGCCGGCGAACTAGCGGACTTCGATCACGCGACGTCCGCGGAATCGATCGGTCTCATCGCCGCGATCGAAGAACTCGATCGGATCGATAAGGATGCTGCCGATGTTGCTCGACTTCGCTGGCTGATGGGGCTGACTAACGGCCAGGTCGCACTGGTTCTCGAGTGTTCCGTTCAGAAGGTTCGGAGAGACTGGACCTTTGCCCGAGCGTTCCTCCGGCGACATCTCGCCGAGAAAATGGACTAAATCAGCACCGGTAGGCGGCCTGGCGGCTCGCCCACGGTTGCTTCCTTCCGCCGAGCCGAGAGAATCATGGCATGGAGCATCCAGCTACCAAATCTGATCTTGAAGAGGCCACGCGAGCACGGGGTCACCGGATTCGCGTGCTGTTCGACCACGCCATTCAGGAATCACCTGAGCACCGTGATCACTTCATTGCAGCCTCGGGCGAGGATATCGAAGTCCGGGACGAAGTTCACAGTCTTCTTGAGTTCATCGATGCCACGTTCGTAGACGAAGAGGTCGGCGGTGATCCCGGCGAAGACGTCGACACTCCCCGTTCCCTGGTGGGTTGCCGAGTCGGGGACTTTCAGCTTCTACGCCTGATCGGGACCGGCGGGACCAGTGTGATCTTCGAGGCTCGTCAACGTCGACCTGATCGAATCGTCGCGGTAAAACTGCTTCGTGCCGCATTTTCGGGTCCGCTTGCTCGACGCCGTTTCGAACGAGAAGTCGAGATCACAGGCCAGCTCGAGCATCCGTCGATCGCCCGGGTATTCGCATCCGGTTCGATCGTCATCTCTGGCCGGAGGGCGACCTGGCTTGCCATGGAATTCGTCGTCGGCGCGATGTCGATCACTCGCTTCGCCACGGTGAATAACCTCGATGCCCGTGCGACGGTCCAGCTCTTTCGCGAAGCGATCGCCGCGGTTCGATACGCGCATGGCCGAGGGGTGATCCATCGCGACCTGAAACCAGCCAACATCCTCGTGGACTCAGACGGTCGGGTTCGAGTGATCGACTTCGGTATCGCTCGAATCGTCGATTCAATTCAGCACGTCGATACCTTCGCCACGATGCCTGGCCAGGTGCTCGGAACGGTTCCCTTCATGGCGCCGGAACAGATCGACGGCGGGTCGAGTTCGGTTGATGTGAGGACCGATGGATATGCGCTCGGCGTAGTCGCCTACTTGCTCCTTACCGGTCGAATGCCCTACGAGCTCAGCGATTGCGGCATGGTCGAAGCGGCCAGTCGGATTCGGGAGACCATTCCGAGTTCCCTCCGAACCTATGATTCGGCCATCGACCGTGATCTTGACGGCATCGTCCAGAAATCACTCGAGAAGGCAGTGGATGCTCGATACCAGTCCGTCGATGCGATGGATACCGACTATGAAGCGTGGCTCGAACATCGTCCGGTCAGCGCTCGCCCGCTCGGCCGAATGGTGCGGATCGCCAGGCTGGCTCGTCGGAATCCGCTGCCCGCGAGCATGATCGGAACCGCGGTGGCATCGTTACTCGTCGCATTGATCGTGCTGACGGTGATGCTCCGACGTGAGACCGGCCTTCTTCGGATCTCGCAACGGGCCGCTGCCGATGCACATCTTAGCTCTGCGGTTTCTGCCCACGCGGCCGGGGATATGGCATCGGTGCGACTTCGTCTGGCCGAGATTCCGGTCTCGGAGCGAGGTTGGGAGTACGGCTGGCTTGAGAATCAGATCGACCGCAGCGAAATGACCATCACCGGTTTTCACGAGGATGTCAGTTCGATCGACCTCGTCGACGCGCCAGGATCGGATGAGAAATGGATGATTGTCTCGGCCTATGACGGTGTTCACGCGATCGATCTCACTTCGGGCCTTGAGAGGTGGTTCAATGCATGGAATCCAGATAACAGCGGGTGGCGACACTGCGTCGTTCCAAGTCGAAATCTCGTTCTGAGCCTGGATCTGGACGGGAGTATCAAGTCAATCGATCTGCAGACCGGAGAGACGATTCTCATCGGAAGGACGCCGGAACCGATCGGTGAAGTCATTGCGATTCCTCAGGAAGAGGTGGCGGTGCTCGCAGGCGAGGAAGGCAACGTCTACGTCATCGACCTTCAAACGCTCGAAATCAAGACCTCCGCCGCCACGGGAAGCCGGGCCGTCCGAACCCTCGCGGTTCTTCCCGGTGCTCGAATCATTTTCGGCACCGAGGAAGGAATCGTGTTCGAGACGAATTCCGATCTGGATATTCTGACGCCGATTCTTGATCGAGATTCCGTGGTTCTCAGATTAGGAATCTCTGAGTCGGGAAGACTGGTCGCCGTCTGCCGCGGTGATGGCATCACGGAGATTCTCAATGCCGAGACTTGGGAGATTGTGCATCGGCTTCGCGAGAACAAGGGTGGTGTGTGGGAAGCGATGTTCGATGAAGTGAACGGCGTGGTCCATACGGTTGGGACCGACGACTCGATTCGGACCTTTGATCTCGTCTCGGGCGAGCAGACCAACATGATCGGAAGCTCTCAAGGCTATGTCTGGTCCGGTGCGTTGAGTGAAGATCGGCGATTTGTGTGGTCCGGTGGCCATGATGGAACCGTGAAGAAATGGCGGGTTCGTGACACGGTTATACGGCTTCCAAACGCGGCGATTCCCGGTGCGGTCGTCTTCTCGCCATCCGGGGACCGGATCGCGATCAGCGATGACACCGGTCGCGTCCATGTCCTTGACGTTCATACCCAGCACTGGATCAAATCCATCGAATTCGCCAAAAACGCGGAGAGCCTGTACTGGCCAACGAGCAACCGCTTGTATGTCGGTTTAGACGGGAACGGACTGATGCAAATCGATCCATCGAATGGTGATCGACGCGCCATCTTCAAGTCGGGTGTCGTGTCTTGCTTTGATGCCCACCCAGACGGGGGCTTCCTGGCGGGGTTCAGCGACGGCCATTTGATGCACATCTCCCTTGAAGGCGAGATCAAGGCAAGGGCAAATCCGGATCGACCCGATGCGAACGGTCTCATGGTGATCCCGATGAAAATCTCCACGAGTGCCCAGCGGAGGCAGGTCGCCATCGTCGGCGGCGAACCATCGGGAACCGTTCAACTGTTCAGTTTGGACGACTGGAGCGAGGTCGAAGGTATTCCTTCGACGATTTTGACTTATGAATTCGACGTCGATTTCTCACCGTCAGGGAAGGAGGTCGCGCTGGTTGGAAGAGAGCGCCCCGAGAATGTCGTCGTTCTTGATCTCGAACGCTTGGAATACACCACCCGGATCTCCGGACATCAGGGGAATTCACGCCACGTTTCTTTTATCGATCAAGGCACGCGAATTGTGAGCGCGGGTCAGGACGGCGCGGTTTTCATCTCAAGACCCGGAGACAGTCGGACCCTTGCGAAAATCCTTCAGGTGACCGGGGCCATTCGTGGCCTGGCGATCTCACCCGATGAACATCTGATTGCCGTCACGAGTGAGGGCGGGCTCAATTTGATTCTTGGCGGTTTAGATGACTGATGATCCGGTCGGACCTCGACGGCCAATTCACCCCGCGAGCCGGTCGAGGCCGCTGGCCAGATCCTGAACAAGGTGATCGACGGCTTCCAATCCAACCGAGACTCGAAGCAGGGTCCCGTCTTCGTTCCATGGCGTCGCAGAGCGTTCGGTCAGCGGGTGCTGGGGAATCAGCAGGCTCTCGAAGCCACCCCATGAATAGCCCATCTGGAAGTAGGTCATTCCTTCGAGCATACGTGCGAGGGCTTGGCGTTTGACTGGATGCAGGACCACGCCGAACAGTCCGGTGCCGCGATCGAAATCACGTTTGAAGATTTCGTGTCCAGGATCTTCGGGCAAGGCGGGATGCAAGACTCGCTTCACTTCGGGTCGATTCTGAAGCCATCGGGCCAGTTGCAACGCCGATCGCTCCTGCGCATCGAGTCGGACGGCGAGGGTTCGAAGTCCGCGGAGACCGAGCCAGGCATCGTCCGGGCTGACGCCATGCCCGAGGTCCACGGCCGTGATCTTGACGCGATCCCAGATCTCTCGGGTCCGCGCCGTCACCGCACCAAGCATGACATCGGAATGGCCACTGACGTACTTGGTGAGCGCGTGGACCACCATGTCCACCCCGTGTTCGATCGGTCGAAATCCGAGCGGAGTCGCCCAAGTGTTGTCGATCGCCGTGACGATGTTGCGTTCTTGGCACGCGGCCGCGATCGCGGGGACATCCTGCATCTCGAAAGTCACTGATCCCGGCGACTCCATGAAGACCAGTTTGGTGTTCTTGCGAAAGAGCGTTTCAATGCCCGGACGTCCATCCTGACCGATCCGAGGATCGTAGTACTCGGTCTCCACGCCGAAGCGCTTGAGCATTCCGTTGCAGAGGATCCGGCTTGGTCCGTAACACGAGTCGACCATCAGAATATGGTCACCCTGCGTCACATGCGACAGAAGCGCCACGCCGACCGCGGCAAGACCACTCTCGAGGAGCACGGCGCCATTCGCGCCGTCCAGCGCCGCGATCGACTCACTGAGGGCACGAGTGGTCGGCGTATCAAGCAAACCGTAGGTATACGGTCCCTGTTGCAGATCGCAGCGAAGGGCTTCTTCGAATTCCCCGAGCGTCTCAAAGGTGACGGTGGAACCACGAACTACTGAAGGGTTCACAAAGCCGGTACCGCTTCTTCCGAGGCGGGTCAGAGCGGTTCGGCGGGCGTTCGAGGAGGTCATACTGGACGGATCGTCTGATCGTGGTTGCTCGGTCATGGGGGTAACGTACCGTGCCCCTCCAACCGGTACCGATTTCAAACGACCTGCGGCCGTGGAAGCCGACACCCGAGCATGTGGTGCGGAAGGGTTGTCACAAGAAAGAAGCCGAGCATGGTGACCGTGAGCGCCATCGCGTCGAGGCTGCCGAATTGAATGCGACTCCATCCGAGCAGGAGGATGAAGGTTGGGATGAGAAGCGGAATGGAACGCAGATGGACGATGGCCAGGCGACGAGTGAGAGAGGTCGTTCGTGAGTCGGCGGAGATGATCGAGGGGGTCGTCGCCAGTCGAACCGAGTGGCGGAACGAGTGGGTTCCGAGGAAGTACATCCCGATCCCGAATAACGGATCGGTCAGTGCGATCGCGGCGACGATCAGGATCGACTCGATGGTGTCGAGGATCGCGCCACTGCGATCGGCCGAGGACCACCTTCGAACGACCCAGAAGACGCTCGAAACCAGTCCGAAACCAAAGGCGACGAGTCCGATCGTGCGTGCGATGTCGATGCTCGTCGAACCGGCGGCCTCGCCGAACACCAGCAGGGAGAACGGCCGCCAGGAGGCGGCAGGGTCGAAAGCGAACGCGGTCCCAAGGATCAGGAGGCCTCGACCGGCGATCGCCGCAGATCGGTCGAGTCGATGTGGTGCGTCGCCGCCGGTCGCTTCCAGATCACCACGACCCCAGTGGACCACGGTCAACACGAAGAATGCGATGACCGCGACGATGGGTGCCGTGACGAGGAGCATTCCCGCAAACGCCATGAGACCCAGATACCAGGTGAACCCCCTCAGCCCCGTGGTCCGACCCTCGAGCCGTCGGAGCCGTTGGTTGACCACCAAGTCCATGGCGCCGTGAGGCATGCCGAAGAACACGAATGACACGAGGAACGGGACGGTGTCCCTCATCTGCGTCAGGTCCCGGTTGAACAGACCGAACAATATGGTGGCCGCGAGCGTGAGCCAGGGAAGCCCTCGGAGAATCAAACCCGACCTCGTCCGCGCAAGAACACCCGCCGGCGGATGCGAGGCATCCACCGGCGGGTCGCTTTGGACTCGGAGACCAACATCGGAGGGCATTGCGATCGGGCTCATGATCGCCTCCGATGGTTGGGATCAGGCTGCGGCCTTGAGTTCGCCGCGTTCCTCATGATCACCGAGGCACTTCGCGGCGATCACGCAGGCGACACCGAAGCCGACCTTGTTCACGACGTCCGCGATGTTGTACGCGATCTCTCGAATGCTCTCGTTGCCCGAGAGGGCGAGAAGGAACCCGATGGGATAGATGATCCAGCCGATCAGAATGAAGGCTTTCATCGTGCCCAGGTGGCCCTGAAAGTCGGCGGGAAGGTGACGGGCAGCCTTGGTGACCGAACCGTAGAGCATGCCGACGATGCCGACCCACGCGAGACAACTGATGATGTAGAAGCCCCACCACGATCCGCCGCCAAGGGTGCTGGTTTCAGCGATCCAGGCCGTGATCAACATGAACAGGGAAAGGATGCCGAGGCCGATGAAAATCGGCTTGCCCTTCTTGCCTAGATTGAGGAGCAGCGGGAATTCCAGAACCATCAGCGGCACGGTGATGAGCCAGTCGATGTATCGATAGGCGGTGGGGAAGGCGGCGAGCTTGCCGATGGTCCAGGTTCCGTCCTCATTCTGCGTCATCGCCATGGCCAGGCTTTCGACGTAGATGCCAGCCATCCGGTAGTAGTGGAAACAGGCCACTGCGCAGATGATTCCGGCCACGATCGCGACCTTCTTGTACGTCTTGGTCAACGAACCCTGCATCATGAACAAGTAGGCCGCACCAGCTCCCATCCCCACGATCCCAAGCCAGAACAGGTACATGGTGATGCCCTCGACCGAGAGACCGGCCTGAAGAGCTTTAAAGGTGTTTGTCATGTCCCCGAGGACTGATGCCATGTGCATTGATCAGACTCCAAGCAAAAAGTGAAAGCGCATAAGCCACCGATGTGGTAGTTACGGGGCCGATTGGCCGCCGTTGAGAATCACGAATGACCATGGAATCGAAAGATTCCATGGTGTGGATTCACCCCTGATCAAAGCAGGTTCGTGAATCAATCGAATAAACACCTCCTCGAGCGAGGAAGTGTCTATTTCGGCGAAGATTTTTCTACCGGATCGGATCAGGCGAGAAGCGAACTCGGATCCTCGAGCAACGTCTTCACGGTGTTCAGGAAGCGAGCGCCTTCGGCGCCGTCGACCACCCGATGATCGCAGGACAGGCTGAGTGGCAGGGCGGTTCCCGCAAAGATCATGCCGTCCTTCGCCATGACCTTTTCGAAAGACCGGCCTGCGGCGAGGATCCCCACCTCGGGGTAGTTGATGATCGGGGTTGCGAAGCGGCCGCCGTAGCTGCCGACGTTGGAGATCGTGAAGGTGCCGCCCACGAGCTGTTCGCGGGGGATGGTTCGATTCTTGCAACCTTCGGCGACCGACTTGACGGCGTTACCGAGCTCGACGAGCGAGAGCCGATCGGCGCCGCCGATCACTGGAACCATCAAACCATGTTCGGTATCTACTGCACAACCGAGGTTGACCACATCCTTGATCAGGATCTCCTCGCGAGCGTCGTCGACGTTTGCGTTGAGCGCCGGATGCTTCTTCAGCGCTTGGCACACCGCGGTCATGATGAAGGGGAGCAGCGAGAGTCGGGTGCCGAGCACCTTGGCGTACTCGCGTCGTTTTACTTCAAGTTCCGTGACATCGACCTCATCGACCACCGTGAAGTGGACCGCGGTTTTGATCGAGCGGTCGAGGGCCTGGGCGATCTTGCGGCGGACGCCTCGGAAGGGGATGCGTTCCTTGATGCCGTCGGTGGAGATCGGAGGAAGGTTGCGGGGCGGGGTGGACAACGATTCGGCAGTGATCACCGCCGCGTCGGTGGCGTCGGTGTTCACGTTGGCCGCCGGGGCACCGTCACGACCAAGTGACGCGTGGGCGTGAACGTCACTCGCGGTGACTCTTCCGCCGCGGCCAGTGCCGGGGACACGATCGATTTCCATTCCGAGTTCGCGGGCGACTCGGCGAACCGCCGGAGTTGCCATGGCCTTGCCGGCCGCCATGCCGCCGCTGCGACCGTTGCTTCCAGTTTCGTGTTCCGGGGTCCGCGAGAAGCGGCTGCTCACTTCGAGGGTTCCGCTCATGGTGCCGACCACGGTGCCCTGGTCTTCACCCTCGGCGCTGGCATCGGCGTCGCTCGATGCTGGGGCGGACGCTTCGGGGGCAGGAGCAGCCGCGGTCGTGCTTGCGCCATCGACCTTGTAGGTGACGAGAATCGAGCCAACGATGATGATCTCGCCTTCGCTGCCTCGGAGCTCGTCGATCACGCCGGTCCAGGGGCTCGGAACTTCGACCAACGCCTTGTCGGTCTCCATCTCGGCCATGGTCTGGTGTTCCTTGACGTGATCACCGGGCTTCACCTTCCAGCTGATGAGCTCTGCCTCGTGGACACCTTCGCCGAGATCGGGAAGGATGAAGTGTGACTGGTCGGCGGGTTGCTTGGTGGCGGCCATGGGGAGGATCCGGAGCTCGGAGCGACTGTGGAGTGATTCGTGACGGACGCAGGTCGTTGGCGACGGGAGCGTGGGTTGGGCTCAATAGGCCGCAAGTTCGTCGATGGCGAGACTAATTCTTTCGGTGTCTGGGAGATACTCGAGTTCGAGCTTGTAGTACGGCATGATGGTGTCGAAGCCAGCGACCCGCTGGACCGGAGCTTCAAGATGCAGGAAGCATCGCTCCATGATTCGAGCCGCGATCTCCGCGCCGAAACCACCGGTCTTCGGTGCCTCGTGCACGATGACGCATCGGCCGGTTTTATTGACGCTGGCTTCAACAGCGTCCATGTCGAAGGGATAAAGCGTTCGGAGGTCGATCAACTCGATGCTCTTTTCGCTCTTCTCGATTGCTTGCATGCATTGCACCACGCTTGCACCCCAGCTCACGATCGTCATCTCTTCGCCTTCGCAGACGGTTCGGGCCTTACCGATCGGCAAGACGTACTCGTCTTCCGGAACCTCTTCGCGGAAGGCACGGTAGATCCGCTTGGGTTCGAAGAAGATGCATGGATCCGGATCCCGGATACAGGCGATGAGGAGCCCCTTCGCGTCGTAGGGGGAGCTCGGCATCACGACCTTCAGGCCGGGCTGGTGGATGTAGATGTTTTCAGGGGAATCGCTGTGCAACTCGGGCGCGTGAATCCCGCCACCGACCGGCACGCGGATGGTCAACGGCACGGTGAGTCCGCCGCGAGTCCGGGTTCGCATTCGAGCGGCATGCGAGCAGATCTGGTCGTACGCGGGACCGAGGAAGCCGTCGAACTGGATTTCCGGGATCGGACGAAGCCCAGCCATCGCCAGGCCGATCGAGGTTCCGATGATGCCGCTCTCCGCGAGCGGGGTATCGACGACGCGGTGTTCGCCGAAACGTTTGTGCAGGCCTTCGGTCACCCGGAAGACGCCACCGTTGATGCCGATGTCTTCGCCGAGGAGAAGGACACGGTCGTCCTTTTCCATCTCCTGGACGAGGGCGAGGTTGATCGCTTGAACGAGTGTGAGATTGGCCATCGATTGCGTTCCGTCTGTTCATCGGGACCGAAGGGCCCCGCAATGGAGTGGTCGGGAAAGGGAGGAGCGGTGCGGATCAGCGGCTGCTGGTTTGCGGCCGTTCGATCTGGGAAGGGTCCTGTCCGATCGAACTGGTTCTGCGGGTCCGCCGTTGCAAATCAAGATCGGGTGGGATCTCGGCGTACATGGCGTTGAAGAAGTCATCGCTGTCGGGTGCTTCGATTGATTCGGCTCGCTTGACGATCGCCGCGGTCTCCGCTTCGACTTGCTCCATCAAGGCTGCTTCCTTCGAGTCGTCCCAGATGCCGAGCTGTTTCATGTAGTTGCGAACGCGAATGATGGGATCGCGTTGCCTCCAGAGTTCGACTTCCTCCTCGTCGCGATAGCGGCGGGCGTCGTCGGCGGTGGTGTGATCGCCGAGGCGATAGGTCACACCTTCGATGAAGAACGGCCGTCCGTGCTCTCGAGCCAATTCGACAGCTTTCCGCATGCAGTAGACGACGGCGAAGATGTCGTTGCCGTCGCACTGGATGGTGTCCATCCCGTAGGCGATGGCCCGTTGGGCGACGGTCGGGGCGGAGCACTGGATTCGTCCCGGCACGGAAATCGCCCAGTGGTTGTTCTGGCAGAAGAAAACCACTGGGATGTCGAGGTTCGCAGCGAAGTTCATGGCTTCGTGGAAGTCGCCTTCACTCGTGGCGCCGTCACCGAAGAACGTGCAAGCGATCCGTTTCTCGCCTCGATACTTGCTTGCCCAGGCAAGGCCGGTCGCGTGCAGCATCTGGGTTCCGATGGGAACCGCGATGGGGGTGATGCAGAGTTTTGGGTCGATGTTGTTACCCCGCTCGTCACCCATCCAGTGGAGGAGGATCTTCTCCGGGGGAAGCCCACGGTGGAAGAGACCGCAGTTTTCGCGGTAGCAGGTGACCAGCCAGTCGTCCTGGTTCAGGACGTAGGCGGCGCCGAGCGAGTTGGCTTCCTGCCCCATGTTCTGCGGGTAGGTGCCCATGCGGCCGGAGCGTTGCAGCTTGAAGGCGATTTCGTCGAGCTTGCGGCAGAGCGACATCTCTTCGTAGAGCTTGATGAGATCGTTGTTCGGGATGAGGTCCTCCCCGAGCTTCGCGTCGAACTGTCCGTGTTCGTCGAGGATCGAGACGCGATGGATCTCGGTGGTGAGGGCATTGGTGATCGGCATGAGCGTGGAGTCCGTGGAGCCATCCGTGCGATGGGTGCGATGGGTGCGATGGGAGCGATGGGAGCGATGGGAGCGATGGGAGCCATCCGTGCGATGGGAGCGAAAGGGCGAACGCGTGCCAGAGGCACCGGGAAGGCGAAGAGCGACCTCGTTCTGGACGAGGCAGTGGATGGGACGCCGGCCCCACGACCAGACATGAGGCTGGTGCGGCGCGGCCGCGATTCCGGATCGAACGTCTGGAATCTCCCCGTCAGGCTGGATGTCCGGAAGTCATGCTCCCGTCCACCCGGCGAAGGTCGTCATTCTACCAACCACGACCTTAGTATTCGACTTGATCGGCTTGATCGACTTGATGGTGGGCGGCGAATGGCCTGATCAGGCCATGCCCTGATTCTGCTGTCGATCGAGGGAACGCGGGCCGGACCGCTGATTTTATTCATCCGATAACTCAAAAAAGGTGGTTTCAACTCAGAATCGACGATTCTAGGATCATCGATGGCCGCCAGACCGAGGTTGGGTCCGCCGCCCGGGTTGATCACCATTCGATCGCGGGTCGCGCAGATTCTGGCGAGCGGGTCTGCATGCGGGATTCCCGGACCTCCCGGCGCCGCGTCCCCTCAGAATCCGACCGCTTGGCCGTCGGCGCGGAGGTCGCTTCCCGCGCACCAGCCGTCCTTGATGGCGTGGATCGCTTGGCCTCGTCCAAAGCTCACGCTTCGGTTTTCGGCTCGTTTCACCCGGTGGCCCCGCTGGGCCAGGACCTCGTAGACCGCCGGATCAAACCCGGGTTCGAGGCTGACGTTCAGACCGCTCATCCACTGGAATCGCGAGGCGTCGAGCGCTGCCTGGGGGTTTTGGCCGAAGTCTCGGACTCTGCTGAGTACCTGCAGGTGACCCTGTGGCTGCATGAAGCCGCCCATCACGCCGAATGCCATCAGCCCATCGGCCGCCGGTGCGTTTGGATCGGTGGGCGTCGCCATGGCAGGAATGATGGTGTGGTACGGCCGCTTGTCGGGGCCGATCTGGTTGGGATGTCCGGCGGCGAGGTGGAAGCACGCTCCGCGATTTTGCATCGCCACGCCCCAACCCGGAATCACCACGCCCGAACCGAAGCCGGTGTAGTTGCTCTGGATCAGGGAGACGCAACGGCCCTCCGCATCGGCGGTGCAAAGCAGGATGGTCCCGCCCGGCTTGGGAATGCCCGCGTCGAACGACTGGGCCTTGGTCGGATCAATTCGATCCGCGAGTTCCTTCAATCGGGCGGGCGCCAGCAACTCCGCCGGTGAGACATCGACGAAACGTGGATCTGCGACGTGACGGTGGGCATCGGCAAATCCGAGTTTCACTGCTTCGATCTGCAGATGGAGTACATCGGGGCAGTCGGGATCGAGATCGCCGATCTCGAAGTGGCGAAGCACGCCCAAGGCGACCAAGGCGGCGAGCCCTTGGCCGTTCGGCGGGATCTCGTGCAGGGTGGTGCCGCGGTAGTCGATGCCGATCGGCTCGACTCGAAGCGTCTCGTGCGCCGCGAGGTCGCTCGCCCGCATGAATCCGTTCTCCGCCCGAGCTGCCTTCTCGATCGCCTCGGCGATCTCACCTCGATAAAAGGCTTCGCCTTCACTCTCCGCGATCGCCCGAAGGGTCCGCGCGTGACCGGGAAGTCGAACCAGTTGCCCGGCGGTCGGAGGTGCCCCGTCGAAAAGGAACGTGTCACTCCAGTCGGCCCGGGCCGAGTAACTCTGGGCGGCACGGGTCCAGAGGCCAGCAGTCTGAGGCGCGACGAGATAGCCGTTCTCGGCGTAGTCGATCGCCGGCGCCAGCAGGTCCGCGAACGGCAGGCGGCCGTGCGCCCGCCAGAGGTCGACCCACATTGCGACGCCACCGGGCACGGTCACCGGCTTCCAACCGAGGCGTGGCATGCGCCGCTCGTTCGCAAACGCCGCGACGTCGAGGCCCGCGGGGCTTCGTCCGGAACCATTGAAACCCTGAACCGGGCCGTTGCCATCATGTACCAGCGCGAATGCGTCACCCCCAAGGCCATTGGTGGTCGGCTCGACGACGGTCATGCAGGCCGCCGTCGCGACCGCGGCATCGGCGGCGGTTCCACCGCGACGGAGCATTTCGAGCCCCGCCGTCGCGGCGACCGGAACGCTCGTCGCCACGATGTTTCGGGCGGTCACCGGCTCACGTTGGGAGGGGTAGGGAAGCGAATAGTCGAATCGGCTCATAGTCGGAGGCTAGCAGACCCCGCCGCGGAGGCGTTCGATTCAATCCGCGATGCGTTCGGCTCGATGCCATGACCGCCATCGACCCGGTCTCTGGTCGGCGGATGGCTCGGCCGGGCGTTTCCTTGATCGACGCTCGACGTGAATCGCTCGTTCTGGCGATCATCTCCATCATGATGATGGATTGTGAACAAAATCGAGGGATCCGTACTTCTGGCGTGCCGGTGCCCCAGATCGTGGCGCATCGAGGGGCATCGCACGACGCGCCGGAGAACACGTTGGCGGCTTTTCGTCTGGGCTTCGAGCAAGGCGCGGATGCGATCGAAGGCGATTTTCGGATGACCAGAGATGGCGTGATCATCGCGATGCATGATGTCGATCTTCGGCGAACCACCGGTGATCCGCGACGCGTCGAAGACGTGGACTTCGAGGATGTACAGCAACTCGATGCCGGGTCCTGGGGGCGATGGGCGGGTGGTGCGTTCGCCGGCGAGCGTGTGCCAAGACTTGAGGAGGTCTTGGCGATCGTTCCCGAAGCGCGAGTCCTGTTTATCGAAGTGAAGGGCACCCGAACCATGGTCCCCGCGTTGATCGAGACGATTGCTCGATCGGCACTCGATCGTGATCGCGTCGCGATCATCTCCTTTGACGCCAGGGTGATCGCAGCAGGCAAGAGACAAATTCCAGAGGTGAAGGCCCTCTGGATCACCGCATTCAAAGACGCCGGCGGAATCTGGACCCCGACCGCCGCCGAGGCGATCGCCAACGCGAAGAGAATGAGTGCCGATGGGATTGACGTCCAGGCTAATCCCGAGGTCGTCACGTCTGAATTTGTGGCCGAGGTTCATGCGGCCGGGCTCGAATGCCATGTCTGGACGATCGATGATCCGGAGG
>CALFOM010000138.1 GCA_937919685.1 uncultured Phycisphaera sp. | reverse complement strand
AGTGGTCGAATTGAACGAGGAATATCCTGAGGTCTTCGACATGGATAAGAGCTTTTATTTTTCCGGTCATGAGGCCGATGCCGATGCCGATGTCGATGATGTGAAACCAACTGCCGAAGCGAAAAAAGAAGACTGAACCACCTTTCGGCGGCTCAGTCGGGGGGCTTTGATCCACTCGGGCATCGATCCACTCGGGCATCAATGCACTCGGGCATCGATCCAGGACGCCAAATGTCGTCAGGCCTGAATCGTGCTGTTGACGCCATCGATGATGCGGTTGAGTTCATCGCAGGGCCGCATGGCCTCCACGGCTTTCTTGGGGTCGGGCTTGAAGTAGCCACCGATGTCCATCGTTTTGCCTTGAATCTTGTTCAAGGATGAAACGATCGCATCTTCGTGTTCACGGAGCTGGCGTGCGATTTCGGCGAAACGAATCGCGAGTTTCGGGTCTTCGGTCTGGGTGGCCAGTGCTTCAGCCCAGAACAAGGCGACGTGGAAGTGGGTGGTCCGGTTGTCCGCTTCCCCGCACTTTCTGGATGGTGCCTTGTTCTGCAGAAGGTATTGAGTGGTGGCCTGATCCAGAGTTCGACCGAGCATTCGTGCCGAGGGCAGGTCAAAGTGATCCGCCAGGTGCTCGAAGCTCGCCGCGAGGGCAAGGAATTCGCCCAGAGAGTCCCAACGAAGATGGTTCTCTTTTTCGAACTGCTGGACGTGTTTCGGTGCCGATCCACCGGCGCCAGTCTCGAAAAGGCCGCCGCCGTTCATGAGCGGGACAATCGAGAGCATCTTGGCACTGGTACCGACTTCGAGAATCGGGAAGAGGTCGGTGAGGTAATCACGCAGAACGTTGCCGGTGACGGAGATGGTGTCGTCGCCGCGACGGATTCTCTCGAGGCTGAATCGACACGCATCGGCGGGGGCGAGGATTCGAAAGTCGAGGCCTTCGGTGTCGTGGTCGGCGAGGTACGTCTCAACCTTCCGGATCAGGTTCGCATCGTGAGCACGGTTTGCATCGAGCCAGAAGACTGCCGGCGACCCACTATCCCGGGCGCGGCTGACTGCCAGCTTCACCCAGTCCCGGATCGGCGCGTCTTTGGTCTGGCACATCCGCCAAATGTCGCCGGTCTCGACCTCGTGGGAGATGAGGACGTCACCGTCGGGCCCCACCACCCGCACGGTACCCGTGGCCGTGATCTCGAACGTCTTGTCGTGAGACCCGTACTCCTCGGCCTTCTTCGCCATCAGGCCGACGTTCGGGACGCTTCCCATCGTCGAAGGGTCAAACGCCCCGTTGGCGATGCAGTCGTCAATCACCGCCTGGTACACGCCGGCGTAGGAGCGGTCGGGGATGACCGCCTTGGCGTCTTCCAGTTCGCCCGCGGCGTTCCACATTTGGCCGGAGTCGCGAATCAACACGGGCATCGAGGCGTCAATGATCACGTCGCTGGGGACGTGAAGGTTGGTAATGCCGCGGTCGGAATTGACCTGAGCGATCCCGGGACCCGCCTCGTATACCGCCTGCAGGTCGGCTTCGATCGCGGATCGGTCTGTATCGGGAAGCGATTTCATTTTCGCAACGACGTCACCGAAGCCATTGTTGACGTCGACGCCGAGCCGGTCGAGGGTGGCACCGTGCTTCTCAAAGATGGGCTTGAAGAACGCTCGCACGGCGTGACCGAAGATGATGGGGTCGGAGACCTTCATCATCGTGGCCTTCAGGTGGAGGGAGAACAAAACACCTTGATCGCGGGCGTCGGCGATCTGGACGTCAAGAAATTCGACAAGAGCTCGCGTCGACAGGAACGTCGCGTCGATGACCTCGCCCGCCTCGACAGCGATCGGAGCGCGGAGCGCGGTCACGGACCCGTCGGTACCGACGTGTTCGATGCGGACTTCGGTGGCGTCGTCCATCACCACCGACCGCTCATTCTCGAAGAAGTCACCGCCGGCCATGCTGGAGACGTGGCTCTTCGAGTCGTTGGACCAGACGCCCATTCGATGCGGGTGTGCCCGGGCGTATGCCTTCACGGCGCCGGGGGCTCGTCGATCGGAATTCCCTTCCCGAAGGACGGGATTGACGGCGCTGCCCTTGATGGCGTCGTACCGAGCCTGGATGTCACGTTCCGCGTCGGTTCCGGGGTCGTCGGGATAATTCGGGAGGTCAAATCCCTGCGACTGGAGTTCCGCGATCGCGGCCTTGAGCTGTGGTAGCGAGGCGCTGATGTTCGGGAGCTTGATGATGTTCGCGTCCGGCGAAGTCGCCAGCTCGCCGAGCTCGGCGAGGTGATCGTCGAGCCGCTGTTCTGGCGTGAGTCGCTCTGGAAAGCGACTGATGATCCGACCGGCGAGGGAGATGTCTCGAGTTTCGATTTCGATGCCCGCGGCGCCCGCGAAGGCGCGGAGAATGGGCAGGAACGAATGGGTGGCGAGCGCGGGGGCTTCGTCGGTGTGGGTGTAGATGATCGTGGGTGCGGACATCTCGTGTGCTTTCCGGGGACATGGTTGCGGAGCACGATCCCCGATGGGATCGCGCGGAAAAAGAGATTCTAGGGAATCATCCGGAGCGGATGCGGGCCAACCTCCGTTCCGGCAAAATCGACGGTCGAACAGTCGATTTTTCGTGTTCGGGCGCCATGGAACGGTCGTCGTGGCGGCCGAGACGGCGAACACGGTTCAGCGACCCTTCGGTCTCTTCTGCCAACGGACGGTCCCGTCCGGCTGGATCTCCTTCACGTCATCCGGCAACGATCGCGCGAGCGCGGCGCCGATGCGGACGTAGTTCGCCGCGGAGCCGTCGTAGTGGCAGTACCAGTGCCCACCACGTGACACGAATTCGGCGGAGAGTTCAGGGGTCGGGAGAAGTCCGCCGTCAACCTCCGGGAGGCCCTCTTTTCGGCGTTGGTTGGCACGCCGGTCCTTCAGATTCCGCAGTTCTTCGAGCCGATCGTCCCAGAAGCGTGCGGTTGGAACAAAATAGACGCGTTCCATCCCGGTCTCCTCGACGACGTTCCGCTGAGCCTGGCGAAAATCGGACATCGCCTTGGCCTCCTCGTTCCCGGTCGCGACTCGCTGGAGGATGGGCTCTCCCCCGACACCGAGTTTCCCGATCACCACCGGCAGGTCCGGTGCGCCGAGGTCAGCGCGGAGATCGCGGATCATGGTTGCGAGATTTCGTGCGTATCCGTCGATGATTCCCGGCCCCAGTCGGCGGCCGGCGTCATCACGTTCGTGCTAACGGCAGAAGTCGTTCCAACCCTGGAACCACGCGAAGCCTGCCAGTATCACTGGTGCTCCGGCGTAGCCGGGTACCAGCTCGGGGAGGTCGGCCAAGGCAGTGCGAATCTCCTCGATCATCAGGCGATCGTTCTCGCCGCCGACGCGACGGTTTCCGGCGGCCTGTTCCTTCTCGAGGAGCATTGCTTCGTCACCGACAGGTTCGCCTGCAGAGGGCGAACGAAAATCACAGAACACGTCCTTGCCGCCCCTATAGGCCGTCTTGATGAGCACGACGGGGCCGGCGTATCGGTTCGTCATCACCGCGCCGAAACCAAGTTTCGGTCCAACCTCGTTGGAGGTCATGCCCCAGCCGGGACGGAGTGGGCCCGACCGGGGACTGCGGGCCTCCCAAATGACCGTGACATCGGTGAATTCGGTCCGAATGTCTTTGAGGAGCGGGGCGCCGTCGGATGATTCTCCGAGGACGTCGAGACTGTGAATCTGGCCGTGCCCTTCCATGTTCGATTGGCCGGCAAGAATAGAGACCCTCACCGGCGGCGGGTCGGAGGTCGTTTTCGCGGATGAATGGCTTTCGCGGATGAATGCATGATCAGCGGAAGCACGAAGGCGGCGATGAGGCGTGCGGCTTGAGTCATGATCGCACGGTACCACCCGTCAGAACCTGCTCCTTCACAGCCCCATCGGTTCGCCGTATGAACAGGACGCTCGAGATGGCATCGGGCCATCTCGAGCGTCCAGAGGTCGTTTTTGCAGTGTGTTGCGAATCAGGCGAGGACGAGTCGATCGCCGAGATCGTCGTGGAATGCTCTCATGGCGTCGCGGGTGTCGACGATCAGTTGGGCATTCGCCGCGATGGTCGCGTAGTCGAAGGCAGTATGGTTGGTCGCCACCAGCACGCAGTCGAAACTCCTGATGTTCTCTGGAGTCAGGTCGATGCTCTGCATCTTGAGGTCGTGTTTACGGACGCGTCGCGCTTCCGCGATGTGCGGATCGCTGTACTCGACCAGCGCGCCCCGATCTTCGAGGATCTTGATCAGTTCGAATGATGGGCTTTCTCGAGTGTCGTCGACGTCCGGCTTGTAGGCGAGTCCGAGGACGAGGATCTTTGATCCCTTGACGGATTTCGAGTGTTCATTCAGTGCGGCCGCACAGCGATCAATGACGTACTGGGGCATCGCGGTATTCACCTGGCCGGCGAGTTCGATGAAATGCGTCGCGCACCCGACTTCCTTGGCTTTCCAGGTGAGATAGAACGGGTCGATGGGAATGCAATGTCCGCCCAGTCCGGGACCGGGGAAGAAGGGCATGAATCCAAAGGGCTTGGTGCTTGCCGCGCGAACCACTTCCCAGATATCGATGTCCATCTCCGTGAGCACAGTCTTCATTTCGTTGACCAACGCGATGTTGACCGCTCGGAAGATGTTCTCGAGGAGTTTAGCGCTTTCGGCGATCTCGGCGGAACGCACTTCGACCACCTCGGCGATGCCTTTTCGATAGACCGCCGCGGCGAGCGTGGTCGAGTTGGCTTCGAGTCCGCCGACGAGTTTCGGAATGGTGCTCGTCGAATGGTCCTTTCGGCCTGGATCTTCGCGTTCTGGACTGAAGGCCACAAAGAGATCCTCGCCGACGACCAGATTCTTCGCGGACTCGGGCGCGTTGGCCATCATCACCGGAAGCATCTCGTCGCGGGTGGTTCTGGGATACGTGGTCGATTCGAGGATGACAAGTTGTCCTGCTCGAAGCGTCCGTCCAATCCGCTCGGCGGTATCGGTGATGTAGGAAAGGTCGGGTTCCTGATGTTTCCCGAGCGGCGTCGGCACCGCGATGATGATGACATCGCAATCGCCGAGCTTGGAGAAATCAGTCGTGGCTTCGAACCGGTCGCTCTCAGAGAGATCCACGACCATCTCGTCACCAAGGTGGCGGAGGTAATTCTCTTTGGCGGCGATCGCGTCGATCTTGGATTGGTCGACATCGAAGCCGATGACGGGCATGCCACCTCGATGGAGGGCGTGGGCGAGAGGCAGCCCGACGTATCCGAGTCCGATCACGCCGACCATGGCGGAGTTGTTTTCGATCTTCGAAACAAGGTCTGTGAGGACATTGGATACAGAAGCGATTTGGGTCACAGGAGCTCTCGATGCGAAAAAGGGGGTTCAAGGGAGGTCACGGCCGGTCAATCAGGCCGTTAGACATCGGCCATTCCAAGAGAGAGATCATCAGAATCGGTCGTGAAACGGTCATTTTGACACGCTGGCGAGGAGCGTTTTACCAGACTGGTCTTTTCGAGGGTCGGGTGAGAATCGGGTTATCACGAAAAAATAGGCTGCGGCTTTTGGCGGAACCGAGGGGGTTTTCGGTGCTTTGAGCGCCAAGGGCGGGGCTCACTCGGACGATCTGTGGGGATCGAACGGGCCAATTCCTTTTTTTCCGTTGCGGGTGCGGAAACGTCGGTCGCGACGGTCTCACTGCTATCGTAGACGATTCGGTCGTGGTCGAACCGCGGCCTTCGAGGATCCATCAGAGGAGCTTTCCGTGAATCACGTCGATACCGTGGCCTCCCCATCTGCCAGCGATGCCGCCTTGGGTTCGGTCACTCAGGCTGAACGAGATCAGTTTGTTGCCGATGTCGAAGCCTACTGCCAGGCGATTCGTCCGATCGAGGAAATTTGTTACCTCGAGCACGAGCCGAATCCGGCCATCGGCGAGTTGGCCAAGACGCACAACCTTCTCGGCATGGCCATGCCGAAGGAATACGGTGGCCGCGCGATGGACAGCCTGACCTACGCGCGTGCCTTGGTGCGGATCAATCGAGAAGGAACCGGGGTTCGAACCTTCTTTTCCGGCCACACCTCCATCGGGCAATATCCGATCCTGAAGTACGGCACCGACGAACAGAAGCAGCGTTACTTGCCGGCATCGTGCCGAGGTGACTGCACGCTCGCCTTCGGTCTGACCGAACCCGACGCGGGATCCAATCCGCTCGAGGGGACCTCGACCTATCGCCGAGAAGGCGACAAGTACATTCTGAACGGCGTCAAGTATCTGATCTCGAACGGTTCGATCGCCGACGCGGTGATCGTCTTCGCATTCCCTGAGGGTGTGACTGGCAAGGCCCGGCGGATGAGTGCGTTCATCGTCGATACCGCCGGAGACACGTTCGAGGCGGAGGCGCTGCACGCCAAGCCCGGGATGTATACCTCCGATACCGCGATGTTCGAAATGACCGATCACCCGATCAGCGGAGATAATATGCTCGGGGAAGAGGGTGGGGGTTTCCGAATTGCGATGCATACGCTCGTCTCCGGCAGACTCTCCGTCGCTTCGGGCTGTCTGGGAACCATCGAGGACTGTCTCGAAGAGTCGCTTCGATATGCGAGAGAACGCAAGCAGCACGGGAAGCCCATTGGGAAGCACCAGCTCGTCCAGGCGCACATCGCCCGGATCGAGATGATGCGTTCGACCTCTGATGCCCTCGTCGAGCGGGCGGCCATTGCCAAGGAGAAGTCGGATCTGGCACCTGGCGACATGGAAGAACTCGCTCGCGCGGACTTCGCCATCGCAGAGGCCAAGTACTGGGCGAGCAATGCGGCCTGGGAAGCGGTCGACCGAGCGGTCCAGATCTTCGGTGGTCGTGGCTGGAGCGAACTTTACCGTCCATTCCGACACCTTCAGGATGTCCGGGTCTGCCGGATCTACGAGGGTACCGACGAGATCATGCAGCTCAAGATCGCCAGTTCCCTTCTCGGGAAAGACTTCGCGGCGTTTGCTTGAACTCCTTCAGTAACGGCGCGATGATCGCGACGGCATCTGGTATCTCCGATTAAAAAGAAGGACTCCGCCTGTTTGGCGGAGTCCTTCTTTTTCTTGATCTTCGGCATCGGTCGGTCACGACCACGAGGTTTTTTCTCGAGGCTTTGGCAGCCTGGAGTCGCAACCGATCTAGTCGTCCGCCTGATTCTGAGCTTCGATCGTCGTCCGCATGGCTTCGAAGCCCTGCTTGATCACTTGGTCCGCCGCCGCGCGGATGATGGTCGTCCCTAGGGCCGCGACGAGGCCGGTCATCTGCATGATCTCCGCCTCCCACTCGAGTTTGGTGGAGTCGCCGTCCTCGTGGGGCGAAAGATTCATCGTCGATTTCACACTGAAGGCGGTACCGATTCCTTTGGCGTGAACGTCGATCACGACTTTCTCGTTGGGGATGTGTTCGACGAGCGTGAAATCCTGCTTCAGGTTGGTTCGAATGAAACTGAACCCTGGTCGGATCGTCGTCTTGACGGTCGACTCGTCAGTCCGTTCGCTCTTGACGAGGCCGGGGACGATCTTCACGAGTTCCTCAAGGTTGACGAGGAAGTCATGTACCCGCTGAGGCGATGCGGCCAGAATCTCGACGCCATTGAATGGTTCGTGCTTGCTCATAGATGGATCAGTATAAGAGGCGGGTTCGGGAATACGGTGTGGTCGGTCACTCTGCGGTTGAATTCTCTGTTGACGCGGCAGCCGCCGGCGGCAACGTGGATGCGAGTTCCAGCAGTTCCAGGAGTCGGGTGGACGAATATCCCTGATCCCAGAACCAACGGATCCGTCCTTGTTCATCAAGCAGAAGAATTCGGCCGTTCCGAGGATTCTCGTTCCCAGTGAGTTCCTGGATCCTTTTGGCATCTTTTCCATAGAGCGTGACGACAGCTTCCCAGTCTTCGGCCGGAATCCCGGCCCGCATGCCGTTGTCGATCGTCCCTTGGAGAAACGTGTCGGGGAACCATCCCACAACGGCAGGAACCTCGACGACCTTGATCTTCGCCTTCGCTTGGGCGAATCCGAGGGTCCATCGGTCGAGGTCGAACTGCGTGCCCTGCACGTAGCCCACCATCAGAATCGCCGGAACACCAAGGACGGCGGATGGCAGCTCGACGGCGTCGCCCTTCAGCGACTCCCCACGAACCACCGGGAACGTCTCACCGACCGGGCTCCGGTTGGGAATGGGTGACGAGCAACTGGCAAGGGTTAGAATGCTCCCGCCCACGGCCAGAAGGAAGAAGGAGATCATTGATTTGCGGAATCTTGAATATCGTGGCATGGGGCGGGCGCTCGGCGTAGATTCTGATTCGTTTTCGGGTCGTTCCCGCATGAGACTGGGGTCGCCAGAAGCGTAGGATACCTTTTGAGCAACTGGCCGGATCGCCCGTGAGTCGGATCAGATCAAGTCGTTCCCGGAGCCCTCAACTGCGATGAACTCCCAGATGCCTGCGCCGGTCCCTTCCTTCAACGTTTCGGATGCCTTCGTTCGAGTACTCGTGGTCGCTGTCGCAATGTCCCCCGTCCTTCTCTTCAGCTCCGGCTGTGATGAGCCGGAGACGTCACCCGGCACCACGAGCGTCGATTCTGGGGAGGTCGAACTCCCAGTGCCCAACGATCTTGAGGACTACGACGTCGGCGTGAAGTCCGTGGTCGAGGCGGAGTTGGCGAATCTCCGCGGCGCGACGAACGATCCTGAGGCTTGGGAGCGGTTAGGCGATCTCTATCTGGCGCATGATCGTCCCGGTCTGGCGATCCGGTGTTATTCAGGAAGCCTCCGACTCGACGCGAATCGGGCACGACCCCTCTATCTGCGTGGGTGGGCACACCACGACCAGGGCGATCTTGGATCTGCTCGGGCGGACATCGAACGTGCCATTCTCTTGGATCCGGTCACCACGCACTTGAAATGGCGGGCGGCAGGTTGGATGGCCGAGGAGGGCGAAATCGAGGCGGCAGTGGCCATCGCCCAGGCATCGATCGTTCCACCCGACGTCGATCTAAACGGTGTTCGAATGCTCGCGAAGATTCGTCTCGGAGAAGGGCGTGCCGATGAGACCATTCGCCTGCTCGAACCGATCCTGAAAGTCCAACCGCAGGATCGAGGTTCTCACTATGTGGTGGGACGGGCGAAGCAGATGGTGGGCCGCGAGGAGGAGGCGGCACGGCATCTTCGTATCGCCGGCGATGCTCGTTCGTCTTTCGGCGATCCCTGGCTGAACGAGGCGATGGGTCGAAGAGCGGATCTGGTCGCTCGCTTGCTCATGGTCGAGACCCTTTCCAGAGCCGGGCGTCATGACGATGCCGCTTCCGCCATCCGGCAACTCCGGGCGCAATATGACGAGTTACGAGAGATCGACTACGCGGAGGTCGTGGTCCTGGTGAACCGGGCCGACTTCCGCGGCGCCCTAGACCTGATTCCGTCGCTGGTTGACTCCGATCCAGCCTGGGCCCTCCCTCGTTTTAGGGAGGCTCAATGCCTTTTGGTACTGGCGAGCGAGAGCGATCCACGGGATGTCGGCATGATCCAACGGGCCGTCGATGCGGCGAAGACCGGAATCCAATCGGCGCCTGCCGCGATTGAAGGTCATGAGTTTCTCGGTCAAGGTTGCGGTCTGCTCGGGCGATGGAAGGAAGCGGTGTCGTGCTTCGCGACCTGCGTCGAACTCGAACCGCTCACTGCCCGCCACCGCGTTCAGCTCGGTGATGCGTTGGTGGAGTCCGGAGATCCAATGGCGGCCATACGAGAGGTCGACCGGATGGATGCGGACTTTGGAAGATCCGTTGACGCCGGGTTGGTGCGAGTGAGAGCTCTTGCGGCGTTCGGACGGTTTGATGACGCTCGGGCATTGCTTGCACAATGCCGTCAGGCGATGCCGGATCATCCGGATCTTCCGCGGACCCAGAAAGCGGTCGGGAGCCGGCCATGATGATCATGATCATCATGATCATCAGGATCAGCATGAAGAACATGAAGGCCAAAATGAACGCATGCCAGCCATTTTTGAGGAGTCTCCCTGCGGCTTTGATACTGATTGGATCCGGGTGCGGCGAGCCTGAACCCGAATCCCGGGCCTCCGCGACCAAGGACGCAGGTTCGGCATCGGCCATGACGCCGAAGACGGAAATGCCCGCCTGGTTTGAAGAAGACGCTCTCGGGCGAGGCCTTCGTTTTCGGCTCGAAGCAAAACTTGCAGAGGCGCCAAGGTTGCCGGAGATCGTCCCCGGCGGGGGGGCAGCCTTGGATTTCGACGATGACGGATGGATGGACCTCGTGCTGTTGCAAGCCACCGGCGAAGGAGGCAGGCGGCTCTTTCGAAACGTCGGCGACGGACGTTTTCAGGACGTCACGAACGGAAGCGGGCTTGAAGGCGCCGACTTCGGCATGGGGGCTGCGACGGGCGACTACGATCGAGATGGCGATGTCGATCTCTTTGTGAGCAACTTCGGCCCCGACCGGCTCTTCCGAAACGAAGGGGGAGGTCGATTCACCGATGTGACATCGATCGCTGGAGTCGGTCACCCGGGGTTTGGTGCCAGTGCCACCTTCTTCGATGCTGACGCGGACGGCGATCTCGACCTCTTCGTGACCAACTACGTCGACTGGTCTGAACCGATCGAACTGGAGTGTCGGAACCGAACTGGTCGACTCGACTACTGCCCGCCCGCCCGCTATGACGCGCCGACGTCCGACGTCCTTCATCGCAACAACGGAGATGGAACGTTCACGGACGTCTCGATCGAGAGCGGAATCGGAGGGAGTCAGGGCACCGGCCTCGGGGTTGTGGCCAGAGATTTCAATGGTGATGGAATGCTCGATGTTTTCGTGGCCAACGACGGGATGCCCGACCATCTCTGGATGAATCAAGGGAATCTGCGATTCGAGGAGCAAGCCATGAGGCTCGGATGCGATCGAGATCTGAGCGGCGCGGCGAAGGCGGGGATGGGCGTCTCATCCGAGGACGTGGATGACGATGGGGATCCGGATCTGATCGTCTGCAATCTCGGCGGCGAGTCCGATTCGTTCTATCTGAACGACGGGTCACGATTTCTGGATGCGACCAACCGTGCCGGTCTGGGCTCGGCGAGTCGCCACTTCACTCGATTCGGTCTGGGTTTCATCGACTTCGACAATGACGGCAGGCTCGATCTCTATGCCGCGAATGGTCGAGTAGGTGCCAGTGACGCGACCGACGCCGCAGATCCGTACGCCGAGCCGGATCTCCTACTGAAAGGCGACGGCGCGCGATTTCAGGTGGTTGCACCGGCTGGAGGCGTGGTGTCCGCACCGGCACGGACGAGTCGGGGCGCCATCTTCGCGGATTTCGACAATGATGGCGGTCAGGATGTCGTGGTGCAGGATCTCAACGCAACGGCGCGTCTTCTACTCAACGTGGTTCCGGATCGCGGGAACTGGTTGACCCTTGATGTCCGAGATCCAACCGGGGCGCCGGCACTCGGGGCACGGGTGCGGTTTGAACTCGGCGATCGAACACTCACGCGTTGGGTTCGGACCGACTCAAGTTACCTGACCGCGCAGGACCATCGCGTGCACGCCGGTCTTGGCGATCGGCGAGTGGTTCCCGAAATCGAGGTGGTGTGGCCGGATGGATCGGTTCGTCGATTTCAGGATGTCGAGGCCGGACGAATTCTCAAGATTCAGCTCGAAGAGGACTGATCCAGTTCGTCCGATGTCCTAACTTAGGGAGGATCGATGTCCGATTCGACCGCGGCCGCGAGATCGATCAAGGGTCCTGTGTGGGTCGGCGGCGATCTCGGTCGTCGTTCTTCTTGGGCGGATGGGGCGGCGGAAACGGCGGCGGGAACGGCGGCGGGAAAGGATCTCCGACACCGGGGCCGATGTGATCGCGGCGTCTCGGTCCGCCTCGGTCGG
>CALFOM010000137.1 GCA_937919685.1 uncultured Phycisphaera sp. | reverse complement strand
GGCCTCCGTCGGGGTACGATCGACGACGTTCCGTTGGCTTGAGTTCGTAGACTCCCGCCCGAACACACCTGTTGACGCATGTTGACTGAACGAATTCAGTCAACTTTTTGACACGGCTATTCGAAAGGCCAAAGACCGATGACCGAACAGAAGAACCAACTCGCGTCGCTGTTTGCGGCGTGCTGGAAGGACGAGGCCTTGAAGGCTCGTTTCATGAGTGATCCCAAGGCGGTCCTGGCCGAGCACGGCTTGGATGTCCCTGATGGGATGGATGTCAAAGTGGTGGAGAACGCTGACAACTGCGTACACATCACGATGCCTGCACCGCCCAGCGGTCACCTGGAACTCTCAGATGAAGAGTTGAGTCACGCGGCGGGGGGGGCGGCTGTTTGCGGCTCACTCAACTGCGTCCCTGATTGCGTCACAGAATGTCCATGCCCTTCGAAATGATGGACGCGGCATCGACCACCGAATGCGGAGTTCATGTGTTTCTCTCGCGTTCACCAGGGTGAGCGTTCGGAGTTTGGCGGGCCGAAGAAGATGTCTCCTGAGTGATCGGTTCTAATCAGACCGCGTTCGTCATGAATCTATCGGTGAAGACGGCACAAACGCCGCATCCATCATTGGGTGCGGCGTTCTTCGTTGGGCAATGGTTGATCAAGCGTGCTTGAGTCGAGGATGGAGCCTGGCCAACTGGTCCGGATGATCAGGATGAGGAGGATGATCCGGATGATCAGGCCGATCAGGCCGACCGATCAGTCATCGGAACCGTTCCACTTCCAGATCTTCACGTGGTCGATTTCCATCGTGGAGGGGAACTTGGTGTCCTCACCTGGAGGGCCCGGCCAGAACCCGCCGAGGGCGAGATTGATGATCAGGTACATCGGCCCCTTCGGCAGGTTCTTTCGTTCGGCTTCGGTCGTACCGAATCGATGGGTCTCTTTGCCGTCGACCGTCCAGATGATCCCCTTTGGTGTCCATTCCAGACCGTAGTCGTGGAAGACCGTGTCGAAGTTCTTGCCCGCGTGGTCGTCGGTCGCGGTCTGCCCGAGGTCCCATGGAAGCAGGCCGTCCCGAAGGGGACCCCAGTGGAAGGAGTGATGCACCTTGTTGGGCTCTTTGCCGACGAGTTCGATGATGTCGATCTCGGGCGGCCAGCCGCCGTCGACGGGGAGCAGCCAGATCGCGGGCCACATGCCTTGAGTGTTCGGGAGCTTGGCCCGAATCTCCCACTTGCCGTACTTCTGTTCTTGTTTGCCTTCGGTGGAGATGTGACCGCTGGAGTATTCACGGTCGCCAATCCGTCGGCGGTCCGCGGTGATATTCATTCGCTTGCGATTCACCACAATCGAATCGGGCGCGTAGTACTGAAGTTCCCCGTTATGGCTCCAAGCGCCGTCCGAGACGGCCCAGCGGCTGGCGTTCGGGCGGAAGCCTTCGAATCCGGGGTTCCGGATGGGGATGTCGGTGGCAAGATCTTCGGTAGAGTCCGCGCGATTGACCACGACGTCATCGACCCAGACCTCGCCGTCCTCTGCAGGCCCTCGGAGGATCAACTGGATGTCCTTGGTACCCCGCAGCACTTCGATCTGCAACGCGAGCGGGCCGTTTCCGGTGCTCCGCCACTTCCCGGGTTCACTCCACCCCGCCGTCCGAGTCTGGGTATCGATGGCTCGGCCGCGTCGATCGATCTGCACGACTTCCATGGTGAAGGAGTCGCCGCGGCCGCGGGACTCGGCGAGCACTTTCGACCAGGCTTCAAAGCGAAGTTTCTGTCCCACCTTCCAGTCCTTGATCGAACGGGTCGCGGAGGCCGGTTCACCCGGACCAAGTCTGAGTGCCGTCGCGCCACCTCGATGATTCTGGTCTCCAGTTTCGATCGCACCCTCGACGGTCCATCCAGGAAGGGTGGTGTCGCTGGGGCGGAGTTCCGGGTTGGTCAGCAGATTCTTCGATGTACTGCCAACGGAGAGCCGAGGGTTCTTAAAGAAGATGGAGCCGGCTTCGGTGGTGGGCTGGATAAAACCAAGGATGAATCGAGCGGCCACCGTTCCTTCGGGGGTGGGAAGTTCGGCCGTCGAACTGGTCCACGTATTGATGGGGACATCACCGTTGGTGGGGTCGAATGGACGGGCCTCGATGTGGGCGATCGGGCGTCCGTCGGCGGCGAGGCACTCGACCTTCATGATCGGGAAGTTGCCGGTGCTGGCGATCGAGTCATTCCCGGGGGTCAGCGCGTCGACCTTGATATGCACCTTCGTGCCGGCCCGGATCTTCTCGAGAACCACGGTCTGTTCCATGATCGAGCCTGAATAGGGCTCGCCAAAAGGTCCCCAAGACTTGAACGCCCGTTCGCCCTTGCCGATGTCAATGGCCAGCGCGTTGTTGAAGACTGTCCAGCCAACAGCGCCACCGTCGGAAGATTCGAAACCACCAGCGCCCGCGAGCAGATCGAGGGGCGGGGCGGCGCGGGTGGCGGAGACCTCGTCGACCAGAACTCGCAATGTTCCTTTGTGCTGGCCGGGAACCAAGACCAACACCAGGTCGGTACTGGCTGCGGACGAAGGCACGCGTGCGACGATCTTGGTGGTTTCCCACTTGCCATCGAGTGCTTCGCCGAGTGCGACGAGCGTCTCTTCGGAACTGATCGTGCCACCATTGAGATCCTTGAATTCGAGTTTGACCGCGAGGACGGCGTCGGAGGGTTGGTCGCCGATGGCTCGCCATACTGCTTCCGCGGTCACGATTTCGTCCGGCTTGATGCCGCCGCCAAGGTGGTTCACGGCACCCGCGTAGGCGGGTTCGGCGAGGCCACCCTCGGTCTCGATGAGCAGGCCGCGTCCATTCCGCCCGGTGGTCTTGCTGCTGGTGCCGCCGAAACGATCCCAATCCGCCAGCGATTCGTTCTCGTCGGTGAACTCATCATCGAAGACGAGTGTCCAGTCTTCTCCGGCGATGGCGCGGGGAGCGTCAAGGGAGTTCGTGACCGAGGGGAGACTGGAGATGACCAGACTGAGAAGGAAAATCGAGGCGGGGAACATGCGTTGGCTCCTAAGCGTGAGAGGTCAGATCGTAGCGACCAGAAGTTGTCGAAATGACGGAAGGCGAAGTCCGTTTCTGCTCTTGCGAACAAAGGTGGAAGGTCGAGGCCGCACGGCCGGTCTGCTAGGCTCTCAATTCAGCTTCTCCCCCGATTTTTCATGGTGTCTTGGTGTGTTGTTGGATCGGGGTTCTGGTGATCCCAAATGACTTCTGGCTCGGAGATCTTTGCCATGAGCTTCCCGGTTGACTTCTTGTGGGGCGCCGCCGCCGCGGCGTATCAGATCGAAGGAGCCGCCTTCGAAGATGGTCGAGGCCGGTCGGTCTGGGACGACTTTTGCGACACGCCCGGAATGGTCGAGCAGAGTCACACCGGCGCCATCGCGTGCGACCACTATCACCGGTACCCCGAGGATGTCGCCATCATGAAGTCGATGGGGCTCCAGGCGTACCGGCTCTCGATCTCTTGGCCCCGGGTTCTCCCGGACGGTGTGGGTGCGGTGAACGAAGCGGGTCTTGATTTCTACGATCGACTGATCGACGAGATTATCGCCGCTGGCATCACGCCCTACGCCACGCTGTTTCACTGGGATTTTCCATCGAAGCTGTTCGCGGAAGGGGGTTGGCTAAATCGTGACAGCGCCGAGTGGTTCGCGGAATTCGCGACCTTGATGGCTCGCCGACTTGGTGATCGCGTGACCAACTGGATTACGCTGAATGAACCACAGGTCTATATCCAGCATGGACATCGTGAGGGGATTCATGCGCCGGGACTGAAGCTTCCGCTTCGCGATCAACTTCTCGCGGGGCACAACACCATGCGAGCCCACGGGAAAGCAGTGCAAGCAATTCGGGCCGCATCACCGACGCCGTCGATCATTGGATACACGGCAGTGGGGTGCGCGTCGTGCCCTATGGATCTTGATCCGGCCACGATCGACGCGGCGAGAGAGGCGACCAATGGCGTCGACGCATCGCATCACTTCAACAACACCTGGTGGTTCGACCCGGTGTGTCGCGGCCGCTACCCCGAGGCAGGGCTCGAAGCGTTCGGTGCGGATGTCCCGGATTTTCCCGATTCGGATCTGGCGGAGATAAATCAACCGATCGACTTCCTCGGGCTCAACATCTATCAGGGTGGACGCATCAAGTTGGGTGAGAACGGCGTGCCGGTCGACGTCCCCCATGGCGTTGGTCATCCGATCACTACCTTTGATTGGCCGGTGGTTCCGGAGGCCTTGCGATGGGGGCCGTTCTTCGCGCACGAGCGATACGGCCTCCCGATCTACATCACCGAGAACGGTCTGGCGAGCATGGATTGGATCTCCCGGGACGGGAAGGTCCACGATGCCAACCGCATCGATTTCACGGCCCGATACCTCGAGCAACTTCGGCTCGCCATCGACGACGGCGCCGACGTTCGCGGTTATTTTCACTGGTCGATTCTCGACAATTTCGAGTGGGCACAGGGATACACCAAGCGGTTCGGTTTGGTGTACGTCGACTACGTCACGGGCGTGCGAACCGTCAAGGACAGCGGGGAGTGGTACGCGGAAGTCATCCGGACCAACGGTGCGAGCATCGATGGTTGAGTGGTGCGGAACGAACTTGGCCGATCAGGCCAGTCGTTCCCCGGTCGCGGTGTCGAAGAGATGCAACCCCCCGGGCTTCGGACCGAGGGTCATCGACGAACCCGGTGCGGGAACGGCGTCGAGCTTCAATCGAGCAGTGAAGTTCGATCCGCCGGGTCCGTCGAGCATGACATCCGTGTCGTCGCCGAGTGGTTCACAGATTCTGACCGTGAGGTCGATCCCGTTCGCGGCTGGCTCGAGGTGCTGAGGCCGGATACCGAGGGTGATCGCTTGGTCGCTCACCGACGGTAGATCGCTATCGCCGAGGGGGATGGTGATTCCGCCGGGCCCGTGGAAGAGACGGGTGGACGCATCGATCGAACCCTTGAACAGATTCATCGCGGGGGCGCCAATGAACGTCGCGACGAAGAGATTGGCCGGACGGCGGTAGACCTCAAGCGGGGGACCGACCTGCTGGATGAGGCCGTCCTTCATCACCACCACGCGATCGCCGAGGGTCATCGCTTCTTCTTGATCGTGGGTGACGTAGACACTGGTGGTTGCGACGCGTCGATGAAGTTCCTTCAATTCACCACGGGTTCGATGGCGAAGTTTGGCATCGAGATTCGAAAGTGGTTCATCGAAGAGAAACACCGCGGGATTCCGTACCAGCGCCCGTCCGAGCGCGACCCGCTGCTGCTGGCCCCCGGACATCTGGCCGGGACGGCGTTCGAGGAGTTCCTCGATATCGAGCTGGCGGGCCGCCTCCATGATTCGCCGTTGGCGTTCCGCTCGCGGGATCTTGCGAAGTTTCAAGGCGAACTCGAGGTTTCCTCTCGCGGTCTTGTGGGGATAGAGCGCGTAATTCTGGAAGACCATGGCGATGTCGCGGTCTTTGGGTTGCACGGAGTTGACCACTCGGTCGCCGATAGCGATGGTTCCCGAGGTGATGTCCTCAAGCCCGGCGATCATTCGGAGCAGCGTGCTTTTTCCGCAGCCGGAAGGGCCCACTAAGACGAGAAACTCACCATCGGCGATCTCCAACGAGCAGCCACGTACCGCGTGGGCGCCGCCGGGATAGACCTTCTCGACATCGGTGAGACTGAGTGAGGACATTCCCGAAGTGTACGAGGTTGGTGCGCCGCCGCCCATTCATGGAAATGGTCGGGGCCGGGAAGATGCAGACTTCGAGTTCCGAGATATCCAGGATCATCAACGACTGGATGTTTCGAGCCCTGAAACCGCTACCATCTCTCAGGACTCCTCGAGCGCTGAAACCAGATCATGACCATCGATGCGAAAACCATCACGCGGCGCGCTGCGCTGGGCCTGCTCGCCGCCGGCGCCGGGGGGTACGCCGCGTTCGGGCCAGAACGTCGTCGCTTGCAGAGCGGGGGCCGGGTTGTTCTGGACTATTGGGAGAAGTGGACCGGCCACGAGGCGGCGGCCATGAAGGTCGTGGTGGATCGGTTCAACGAATCCCAAGGCCGAATCTTCGTGAACTACCTCACCATGGGTGGGATCGACCAGAAGGCGAAAGTCGCGATCGCGGCCGGCGATCCCCCTGACGTGCTGGGACTCTGGAATCGGAATTTGCCGTTCTTCTCGCAGTGCGGCGCCATCATGCCGCTCGATCAGTTGAAGGACTACGGGATTACCGAAGCCAGTTATGCCAAGGCCGTTGGGCCGCTGGTTTTCCGGGGTGGTCGTCAGCTCGCGGCCCCGAGTACCCCCAGTTCGATCGCGCTCTATTACAACCGGAAGATCTTTGAGGAAGTTGGGCTCGATCCCGATTCGCCGCCGCGAACGATCGAGGAATTCGACGTCGCGATCGATCGACTGACCATCCTTGACCCGGATGGAAACGTGGAGCGAGCGGGCTTTCTTCCCACGGACCCAGGCTGGTGGTCGTGGTGCTGGGGCGGCTTCTTCGGCGGTCATCTCTACGACGAGAAAACGGGGCTCGCCACCGTCGACTCGCCTCAGAACATCGCTGGCTACGACTGGTATCAGCGCTTTCCGAAGCGTTGGGGCCTCGACAAGTTGCGGCGGTTCCAGGGGGCACCGATCGACAACCCATCGCCGTATCGAAACTTCTTCAGTGGACGCCTCGCGACCACCATCCAGGGGCCCTGGCTTCCGATGTTCATGGATCAGGAGCTCGGCCCGGGGAACTTCGACTACGGCGCGTGCCCCTTTCCGGTGCCAGCCGCGCTGGCCGACCAGCCCCCGTACGGCCCGATCGAAGCCGACATCCTCGTGGTGCCCACAGGTGCCAAAAACCCCGACGCGTCGATGGAGTTCATCGCGTTCACGCAGCGCCCCGAGAACATGGAAACGCTGTGCACCGGCCATGCGAAGCCATCGCCGCTCTCGACTTCGAGCAAGGCGTTCATCCGGGAGCATCCGAATCGGGCGGTGGCGGTGCACGAAGAAATCCTGCAAAGCCCCAACGCCTACACCACGCCGTGGATCACGGGCTGGGCGGAATTCGGGATGGCACTCGGCGCCGGTCTCGACCAGATCTGGAATCTCAAGAGTCCGTCGGCCGCGGCGCCGCTTGCCGAAGTTCAACTCGAAGCCTCGGAGATTCTGCAACGGGAAGCTGATCGCCGTCACCGTCGCGGTCAACCCGATCCTTGGGAGAAGGCGTGAAGCACGATTCCCTTCGAACAGGACTGCTCTGGATTGGTCCCTGGTTATTGGGCTTCGGCATCTTCACGGTGCTCCCGGTCTCACTGGCCATCTACTACGGGTTCACCGACTACACCCTTCTGGAATCGCCGATTCCGGTGGGAACCCAGAACTACGAACGGATGCTCCACGACGAGATCCTCGGCACCGTGCTCTGGAATACCGCGATCTTTGGGGTGCTCTCGATCTTCTTTGGATCGATCCTCTCGATTGCCTTGGCGGCGCTGCTCTCAAAGCCCGCTCGCTTTCAGTCGTTCTGGCGAGCGGCGGTCTTCGCGCCTTCGGTTCTTCCGCTGGTGGCGATCGCGGTGATCTTCAAACTCGGGTACGACCCTGATCCCGAAGTCGGCCTCGCCAACCAGATGATCGACTGGTTCACCTTCGGCGCTTTTCAGGGCCCCAACTGGTTCGGAAGTGGATTCTGGGCGATGACCGCATTGCTCTTGATGAGCCTCTGGAGCGTGGGGCCCGCAGTGGTGATCTACCTCGCCGGGCTGCGTGACGTGCCGAAGCAACTTCACGAAGCCGCGTCGATCGACGGCGTGGGCCCGGTGGGAAGATTCTTCCACGTCGTCCTGCCGATGATCTCTCCAGTCATCTTGTTCAACGTGATCATCGGGGTCATCAACGCCGCCCAGGTCTTTGCAGTGCCGCTGATCATGACCGGGGGCGGGCCGGAACGATCCACCTATTTTCATTCGATGTACGTCTACGACCAGGCGTTCAAATTCGGCGACATGGGGTATGCGTCGGCCCTCGGCGTTCTGCAGTTCGCGATCATTCTCACGCTCACCGGACTGATTCTTTTGGCCGGTCGAAAGCTCGTCTACTACCGCGGCGCCTGACCCTGTCGCTCACTCGACCATCAACCGATGAACCAAGTGCACGAATCCAACTCCGCTCGCACCACCGGCTTCAGAGTCTTGCTGTATTCGATTCTCGGCATGGTCGCCCTGACGGCGTTTCTGCCGATCATTTACATGGTTGGGTTCTCGACCGGCGTGGCGGATCCAACCGCGCCCTTTGGTCAGGGCGGTGCCGGAGAAACCGTCGGTCGAACCATCGAGAACTATCAAGCGGTGCTCACGGATGAGAACACCGACATGCCGCTTTACCTCCGCAACACCTTGATCATCGCGATCCTCGGCGTCGGAGGAACGGTGATCTCCAGTGCGTTCGTCGCGTATGGGTTTTCACGAGTGCGGTGGCGGGGAAGAGGCGTCGCGTTCATGACGATGCTTGCGACGATGATGATTCCCTTTCCGGTGGTGATGGTGCCGCTCTTCGTGATGTTCCGCGAGGTCGGCTGGATTGGGACTTTCGCACCGCTCTGGGTGCCGGCGTGGTTCGGGAATGCGTTTAGCATTTTCCTGCTGCGGCAGTTCTTCATGACGATTCCGCGCGAGCTCGACGACGCGGCACGAATCGATGGTTGTGGCCATCTTCGGAACTTCTTCTACATCATTCTTCCACTCTCCAAGCCTGCTTTGCTGGTGGTCGCGCTCTTGCACTTTATGTTCGTGTGGAACGATTTTCTCGGGCCGCTGGTTTTCCTGACGCATCGAGATCAATTCACGCTCGCCCTCGGGCTGCAACTCTATCTTTCCAAACTCGGGCAGACGCCCTGGAATCTCCTCATGGCCGCGACCGCGATCATGACGGCTCCGGTGCTTCTGCTGTTCTTCATCGCCCAGCGCACCTTCGTCGAGGGGATTTCGACGGCGGGTACCAAGGGCTGATTCTTCTGGAGCCGATCATGCGACTGCGCACTCTTCTGGCCACGATCATGCTCGGGGGGTGGAGTACCGCCGCCGCCCACGCCACGGGCGTCCCACCCGAAGTCGACGAGGCGTTTGATCGAGGCACCATCGAGGTTGAAACTGATCAGGGGCTCCGCGCCTTCGGGTTTCGAATGCACCGGCCCGAATCGGCGTCCCCAAAGACCCCGCTTCCTCTGATCGTCTTTCTGCACGGGGCCGGCGAGCGTGGAGACGACAACGCACGCCAACTCGCCCACTTTCCAGATCGCTGGGTCAGCGAACCTCATCTGGCGAAGCGGCACGACGCGATCGTGCTTGCCGTCCAATGCCCGGAGAACGAGACCTGGAGCCCGACCCGGCGGAACGAGCAAGGGGAGTGGTCCGCGGACGCCGCGGCGCCGATGACCGACTCGATGCGAGCGGTCATCGCGAAGATCCGTGAGTTGGCGCAAGACCCATCCATTGACCGGAGTCGCATCTATCTGACCGGACTCTCGATGGGGGGATTCGGTTCTTGGGATCTCGCTCGAAGACACCCCGATTGGTTTGCGGCGGTCGTTCCAATCTGTGGAGGCTCCGATGCGGTCTTCGGTCCGGCATTCGCGGCGTCGGAGATCCCGATCTGGAATGTTCACGGGGCTGCGGATCAAGTGGTCAGTGTCGAATTGTCACGAGCGATCGTGAAGTCGATTCGCGATGCCGGTGGCCGCATTGGCTACACCGAGTTACCCGGAGTCGGTCATGGCGCTTGGAACATGGCGTACGGACCGGGCGGTTGCATGACGTGGATGTTCGCGCAGCAGCGACCAACGCCAGCTGAGATATCCGCCCCCTGACTCGGATCGAATCACCCGCTGAAAGGACCAGAAATGTCGTCGATGCTTCTACTGCTCGGGATTCTGGCGACCAGTTCGGCCGCCGCGGCGACGGAGGGCGATCGTCCGAACGTGGTCATCATCATGACCGACGATCAGGGGTTTGGTGACCTCGGGGTTCAAGGCCATCCGGTGCTGAAGACGCCTCGAATCGACGCGCTTGCCGCGGAGAGCGCTACGGTCGGTGCTTTCTATGTGCACCCGGTTTGCACGCCAACCCGTGCGGCCCTGTTCACTGGCCGGCACCCGCAAAGAACCACTGCCATCGATACCTGGATCGGTCGAGCGATGCTCGAACCCGAAGAAGTCACCATCGCCGAACGGCTTCGTGAGGCCGGATACGCCACCGGAATTTTCGGAAAGTGGCACCTTGGTGACTGCCATCCGATGCGGCCGATGGATCAGGGATTCGACGTTTCGGTGGTGCATCGCGGAGGCGGTATTTCGCAACCGGCCGATCCAGAGGGCGGCGAAGGCCGGTACACCGACCCCATCTTGCGACGCAACGGCGTGCTGGAATCATTCGAGGGCTGGTGCACCGACGTCTACGTCGACGAGATGACGGCTTGGATGGAGGCGCAGCACGGTCCCTTTCTCGCGGTACTGACCACGAATGCGCCGCACGGCCCGTTCCATGACATACCCGTCGAGGAATACCAGCGGTACAAAGCGATGGACCTCGAGCCGACCGGGGCTTCGAATCACGACCGCATGGCGAGAATCCTCGCCATGGATGCGAACATCGACGAGAACGTCGGTCGGATACTGGATACCCTCGAACGACTCGGCATGGCGGAAAACACTCTGGTGCTCTACCTCCACGACAACGGCGCCGATCACGACGGCTACTCCGTCGGCTTGCGAGGCCGCAAGGGCACGGTCTACGAAGGCGGCGTTCGAACGCCATTCTTCGCGCGGTGGCCGGGTCGGTTTCCGCCGGGGAACCGAACGGATGCCGTCGGCATGCACCTCGATCTGGCGCCGACCATTCTCCAGGCGTGCGGCGTGAAGAATGCCGACGGACGGATCGACGGCCGGAGTCTTCTCGGGGTTCTTGAAGGCCGAGAGGCAGGCGATCCCGAACGTTCGGTCATCATTCAAGCCCACCGGGGCGATTCGCCAGTCGAGTGGAGCAACGCGATGATTCGATCGGGCCGATGGAAGCTCGTGAACCCGTCCGGATTCGGCCGGGAGCTTTCGGAGGGTGAGTCGGCGCCTCGGGTGTTTGAACTCTACGACCTGCTCAGTGATCCCTCCGAACGGAACAACCTGATCGCCGCCGAACCTGCGATCGTGCGGCAACTCCAAGATCAATACGAAGCGTGGTTCAAGGACGTGGATCGCGGTGGCCATGCGGCCTATCTGCCCCATCCGATTTCACTGGGGGCGATTACCGAGCCAGTGTGGTTGACCCGTCAGGATTGGCGACGAACCACGAAGGGGGCGTGGGGCGGTCGGTCAAATGGGTACTGGCTGGTGGAACCGGTGACGGCCGGGCCGTTCCGGGTCATGGTTCGGCAACTCGAAGGTCAGCCACGGCCCGATCGAGTTCGTCTCCGTTTCGACGGGGAGGTCATCGCGGAAACCGAAGTTGATTCGGAGAATGTCACGATCGTCTTCGAATCGGTGGCCATGCCGTTGAAAATCGGGCGTCTGACTGCGGAGATACAGGATGCTTCCGGGGAGTACGGGGCGTATCAGGTCGGCGTCGAACTTGCCGCGAAGCGTGAACCAGATCTTCATGATTAACGTACGGCGAACTCACAAGCGGGGTGGATCATCTCTCCCGTAGGAGAACGAGGCGGCCAAGAAGTTTCGCCGGAGATCTCTCAAGAAGTTGGGGAGATGATGTGACGACCGCACCTCCGTTCGAGGTGCGGTCGTTTTTCGTCCCGGGAATCAGAGGTTTTAGAACAGTGTTCGATCGAGAAACCGAATCTACTCTTCTTCTTCTTCTTCTTCTTCTTCTTCTTCTTCTTCCTCTTCCTCTTCCTCTT
>CALFOM010000136.1 GCA_937919685.1 uncultured Phycisphaera sp. | reverse complement strand
AAAAGACCACCGCCCGATGTCTTGGACACCGGGCGGCGGGGAGATCGGTCATCCGTTCGAGGGCTCGTCGCCCGTGTGATCATTGCTCGAAGATGTCGTGGCTTTCAGATCGGACGGTCACGATGTTCGCGACGGCGGCCTTCGCCTTCTCGGCATCACCCTGGAGGATGGCCATCTCGACTTCAAGAGTGCCCATGATCGCCTTGATCAAGTCGAGTTGAAATGCCATTTGGTAGGCCTTCGCGTCGGTCCCGAACTTCGCTTTCGCGGCATCGCTCATGGGGATCGCGGCGGTGTGCTGTTTCGCGATGATCAAGGATGACTGGATGACTCGGATGGCCGCGAGATCGGTTTCTTTGGAGGGCCCATCGAACTTCGCTCGGCGGAGACCGCGGAGGGCGCGACCGGAAGTCTCCATGGCGTCATGGAATGCTTCCTTGGGATCAACGGGTTTTGCAGGTCCCGCGGCTTGATCACCGCCAGGGCGAGCCATGTCGTCGCCGCGGCCACCACCGCGATTCCCCGCTCGAGACTCGATGAACGTGATGATCTCCACGCGGGTGATGTAGCCGTCTCCATCCGCATCGGCCTGATCGAACATCCGCTGCGCATTTCCGCCGTTCGCTTCCGCCTTGGAGACTTTTCCGTCGCCATCAGTGTCTGCTTGCATCATGCGATCGGCGATCATCTCGGGATTGCCTCCGCGATTTCCGCGGCCCTGCTGCGGTCGGTTCCCGTCTTGGCCCTGACCGGGTTGCTGCTGCCCGGCGTTGCCGCCCTGCCCAGGCCTTCCTGGCTGGTTCCCGTTCTGAGCGATGGCGGGGGTCGAAAGGGCGGCAGAAAGGAGGCCGAGGGCGGCGAAACGCAACATCCGAGTGTTCATTGGAGACTCCAGGGTTTGGTAGCTGAAATAGTTCAGGAGAGAGGGGATCGGTGGAACGAACTTCCCCGGGTCTTGTTGCGGTTGATTGGGAATCCGTGCGGAAACGGGGACATTGATCTCAGAGGCACCAAAGGGCAAAGGGAGCCCGATCGCGTCGGTCAAATGACGGCGGCGATCATCGTCTGTGCCTCGATGAGAATCCGCTCAAGATGAGCCTCATCCCGGAGGCTTTCCGCGTAGATCTTGGAGATCGGTTCCGTTCCCGAAGGTCGGGCGGCGAACCAACCATGATCGGTGCAGACCTTGAGCCCGCCGATCGAGGCGTCGTTCCCCGGGGCACGGGTGAGGATGGCGGTGATCGGATCTCCGCCAAGCGTGACGGCTGATACGGCACTCGGATCCAGATTCTTCAGCGTGGATCTGGTGGCGGCATCCGCGGGTGCGGAGATTCTTCGGTAGACGGGATCGCCGAATTTCTCCACCAGAGTTCGTTCGTGTTCTCCGGGATCGCGACCGCTGTGCGCCATGATCTCTGCGGCCAAGAGATCCATCACGATGCCGTCCTTGTCGGTCGTCCAGGGGCTTCCATCGAAACGTAGGAAAGACGCCCCGGCGCTCTCTTCGCCGCCGAAACAGAGGGAGCCGTCAAAGAGCCCGGGCGCAAACCACTTGAAGCCGACGGGAACTTCACAAAGTGATCGGCTCGCCGCCGCGACTACGCGGTCGATCAGGATGCTCGAGACGAGCGTCTTGCCGACTCGGGACTTGTTGGACCAGTCGCTTCGAGTGGCCAGTAGATGCTCGATGGCGACGGCGAGGAAACGGTTCGGGTTCATCAATCCAGATGAACGGCACACGATGCCGTGCCGATCGCTGTCGGGGTCGTTACCGAAGGCCAGATCGTACGCGCCGTCCGCCATCTGGGCGACCAACGGAGCCATGGCGAACGGGCTCGAACAGTCCATGCGAACCAGGCCGTCGGCATCCAGCGTCATGAATCCGAATCGAGGATCGAGCGTGTCATCGGTCACCGTGACATCGATGCCATGGACTTCCGCCAGGACCGGCCAGATGGGAAGGGACGCGCCTCCCAGCGGATGCGCCGCCAGTCGCAGGCCCGCGGATCGGATCGCCGCCACATCGATGACGCTGGAGAGGGCTTCGACGTAGGGCCGGATGAAATCAACGACTTCAACCCCGGGAAGCGTGGCGACGTCCGCAGTCGACGATCCGCGACGAACATCGGTGAGCCCCGCGGCGAGAATCTCGTTGGCTCTTCGTTCAATGCCGCCGGTGATGTCCCCATCGGCGGGGCCGCCGTCCGGCGGGTTGTACTTGAAGCCTCCGTCTCGGGGCGGATTGTGGCTCGGCGTGATGATAATCCCATCGGCGCGCCCTGGATCCGTGGCGCTCCGTCCTTCGTTGAACGCCAAGATCGCTCGCGAGATCACCGGGGTCGCGGTGATCCCATGGCTCCCTTGGACGCGGACGGGGACACCGTTGGCGGAGAGGACTTCGATCGCCGTTCGTTCCGCGACGGAACTCAAGGCGTGCGTGTCCTTCCCAACCAAGACCGGCCCACCGATACCTCGGGCCACTCGATGTTCCACGATGGCCTGCGTGATCGCGAGGATGTGTGCCTCATTGAAGGTCCGGTCGAGGGAGGAACCCCGATGGCCGCTGGTTCCGAAGGCGACCCGTTGCTCGGCGTGAGCCGGATCCGGGCGCTGGTCGTGATACGCGGCCAACAGAGAATCAAGGTCGATCAGTTGATCGGGGGTGACCGGGCCTCCGGGAGTTCCGGCCGCCGCAAGTTGGTTCA
The DNA here is from genome assembly GCA_937919685.1 of uncultured Phycisphaera sp. Taxonomy (GTDB): domain Bacteria; phylum Planctomycetota; class Phycisphaerae; order Phycisphaerales; family SM1A02; genus UBA12014. Next base: position 7,194 of record CALFOM010000136.1, on the reverse strand, counting down.
AATCGCTCATGTGAATATGGTCGTCACAACGGGGTGCTCATGTCCAGTGCGAAGGCATCCGCACCGGCCCGTCAGATCGAGTCTCATACCGGTATGAAGAATTCTTGCTGGCGTCATTCGCGTTCCGGATCCTTTTCGATGGTCGCTCAGACCATCCTGCTGCTCTTGACCTTCGGATGTGCCACGGGCGGAGGGACGCACTCCGTGGAGTCGCCCTCGTCTGAACCAAGGACGGTGACCGTGGTATCGCTCAATCTTCGATATGACCACGCTGGCGACGGGGTGAATCGCTGGGAGAATCGGAAGACCGCGGTGATCGAAGCCCTGCGATCGTTCGATGCCGATTTCTTAGGCTTGCAGGAAGCATTGCCCCATCAGGCGGGCGCGGTCAGTTTGGGGTTGCCCGGCTACGAGATGCTCATCCGGACCCGCGAGGTGGATTCCAACCTTGGCGAGGCAACGCCGATTCTCTGGCGGGCCGACCGGTGGACGCTTGATCCGACTCAACACGGGACCTTCTGGTTGAGTGACACACCTGAAGTGAGCGGCTCCAAGTCCTGGGATTCCAGTCTTCCCCGTATCGCGACGTTCGCGCGTCTGATCCCGATCGGTGCGCCGAACGGAAGACTGCCCGTCTGGATTTACAACACCCATTTCGATCATCGCGGGTCGGTTGCCCGACGAGAATCCGCGAAGTTGCTTCGTGCGAGGATCGAGGGCCATGCGGATTCCTCCGAGCCAGTCGTCCTCATGGGTGATTTCAATGCGGTCCCCGGTTCACCGCCGATCCGAGAGATCCTCACGGCCGAGGAATCAACGAAAGTCCCACTCCTCGACTGCTGGGCAATGAGGAACGTCGATGAGCCGTGGAACGCGACTTGGAATGGATTCGAAATGATCGAGATCGGTCGACGAATCGACTTCGTCTTCGCGTCCAATCTCGAAATTCAGGACGCGACGATTGAACGTCCGCTCGTCGATGGCCGGCCGATTTCCGATCACTGGCCGGTGCGGGTCGTCTTGGGCCTGCGGCCGGGTGGGTCAACGACCCATTGAGATCCGATCCTGTCCGCCCATGTAAGGGCGGAGGGGTTCGGGGACGTTCACGGATCCATCCGCCTGCTGATGCATCTCGAGGATCGGAATCAGGATCCGCGGACTCGCCGCCACGGTGTTGTTGAGCGAGTAGGCAAAGACAGTCTTCTTCGTTTCGGGGTCGCGGTACCGAAGGTTCAGACGACGACACTGAAAATCCGCGAGTCGGCTGGCGGAGTGCGTCTCACCCCAGTCACCGACCGGGCGCCCATCGTCACCGTCGGGGCCTCGGCCCGGCATCCAGCATTCGATGTCGATCATGTCTTCGTTTTTGGTTCCGAGGTCGCCGGTGCAGCACTGCAGGAGGCGATAGGGGAGTCCAAGGGTCTGGAGCATCGACTCGACGTATCCGAGCATTCGCTGATGCCACGCCTTCTGCTCGTCAGCATCCGCGCGGCAGATCACGACCTGTTCCACCTTGTCGAACTGGTGGATCCGGTAGAGCCCGGCGGTGTCCTTGCCGGCAGCGCCCGCTTCACGCCGGAAGCAGGTCGAGACGGTGGTATACCGCAAGGGAAGGTCTTCCACGTTCAGGATCTCTTCGGCATGCAGCCCCATGAGGCCGACTTCACCAGTACCGGTCAGGTAGAGATCGTGTCCTGATCCTCGTCGCGACTCCTCGATGTGATACGCCTGATCGTGGCCACCAGGGAAGAACCCGGTTCCCTGCATGCACTCTTCGCGGACGATCACCGGGACGGACATCGGGGTGAAGCCGTTCTGAATCGTCATGAAGTCGAAGGCGTAGCGGAGAATCGCCTGATGAAGCCGCATGCCCGCGCCGGTCAGCACGTAATGCCGACTGCCGGCCATCTTCACGCCGCGCTCAAAGTCGACGAGTCCGAGCTCTTGGACGAGTTCGACATGGGTCCGCGGCGTGAACCCTCGTTGTGCGGCGTACGAATGGCTTGGGTCAAAGCCATCCGGGTGCCACTGCCGGATCTCGACGTTCTCGTCGCTCGACGCGCCGCGTGGGACGTCTGCGGCGGGGGGCTGGGGGATCGAAAGCAGGGCGGTCTGGAACTCCGGGTCGATCTCCGCGATCTCGGCTTCGAGTCGGTGGATTCGATTCTTCAATTCAAGCGGTTTCCGCTCGAGTTCGGCGATCTCCGCTTCGATGCCCGACCGCGTCGAATCGTCGGCGGATTTCAGGGTGCCCTTCAATCGCCCGATCTGCGGACCGCTTTCCTTTCCAAGCCGTTTCTGTTCCGCCCGCGACTCTTCCTGTTCGGTGCGGAGTCGCCTGGTCAGGGCATCCAGTTTGAGAACGTGATCGATGTCCACAGAGGCGTTCTTGGCGGCGGCGCCTTCTCGAAAGTGCTCGGGATTCTCGCGAAGTTGCTTGAGATCGATCATGCGGGTCTCGGTCGGATGGCGGGGCGGGAGGACGGGAAAGGTACCACGTCAGTCATACGGTTCGGGGCGGGACGGGCTGGGAGCGATCACATTTTGGGGACGTGGTTCAACGGTCCCGGTAGGTAGGGCCGGTCGCCCATCGCATTTTCCGGACCACGGTGGACCAGAATTCGGTTCGTGGATCGCGGATCATCCGTACCCGGTGCTCGCCTCGGCGGACATGCACGCGATCGCCTATCTCGAGCTGGCGGGTCAACTGGCCGTCGATCACCAGGGTCGTTCCCTCGTTCACTCTGACCACCGTGATCGTGATCGGTTCGTCCGGACTGGCGATGACCGGACGGAAGGCGAGGCTGTGTACCGCCAGTGGAGTGATGACGAAGGCGTCGCAACTGGGATGCACGATGGGGCCGCCCGCGCTGACGTTGTAGGCGGTGCTTCCGGTGGGAGTCGACACGATGAGCCCGTCGCCGGAGAGATGTGGTCCGCCGTTGCCGTTGAAGTCGAGACCGAGTTCGATCATCCGAAAGGGAGGTCCGGCGGTCACGACGCATTCGTTGAGGGCCGGTGCCCATTCGAGCTCGGCGGCGTCGGATCCCGTAGATTCGACCGCGATCTCCAGCATCATGCGTTCGGTCACCGGGGGTTCGTCGCCAAGGATCCGATCGGCGGCGCCGGCGAATCCCTCGGCATCGAACGCGGCGAGGAATCCGAGCCGTCCAACGTTCACACCCGCGATTGGCGTCCTGCGGGATGCGAGTCGCCGGGCCTGGGCCAAGATCGTTCCGTCGCCGCCGAGAACGACGGCCACGTCGAAATGATCCTCGGGAAGAGCGTCGTCGGGCGCGATCCGGAGGACGTTCTCCGCGCAATCTTGAATGGCCGGTTCGACGATGGCCAGTGTGGCGGGAATCCCGTTTCGGTGGGGATCTGCCACGAGAAGCACGCGAGGTTTCGCGGTCATGAGACGATTCCCTTGGTCAGACGCATGAAGGCGGTCTCCAGATTCACCTGCTCGTGCTGGATGGTCTGCACTCTGAATCCCTGCGCGATGAGCCGACTCGGAAGTTCGCTCACCGGAAGGCCGTGTTCGAGATCGAGCGTCACGTCGATCCGGGAGCCGCCATCGACTTCCACCACTTCGACGGATTCGATTCCGCGAACTTCGGTCAGCAGTTTCGCCGCCTCTTCGGTTCGATCGTCGAGCGTGATGTGGACGATCCGTCCCGTTCCAGCCTTCCTCATGATCTCGGCAACGGTGCCGTTGAAGAGCAGTTGTCCCTTCTCGACGATCGCCACCGCGTTGCAGAGTTCCGAGAGTTCGTGAAGGATGTGGGAACTGATGATGATCGTCTTTCCCATTCTTCTCAGTTCCTTGAGTAGTTCGCGAATCTCGATTCTCGCTCGAGGATCGAGACCCGAGGCCGGTTCGTCCATCAGCAGGACCTTCGGATCGTGGAGGAGCACTCGGGCGACCGAGAGGCGTTGCTGCATGCCCCGGCTCAAGCCGTTGACTTCGCTTTTCGCCTTGTAACTGAGTTCCGTGAGGTCCAGCACGTCGCCGACGACCTTCGTCCGCTTCGCTCCATGGATTCCGTAGCAGGCCGCAAAGAACTCGAGATACTCGATGACCAGCATGTCTTCGTAGGCGCCCAAAAAGTCCGGGACGTAACCGATCACCGGTCGGATCAGATGGTTCTGATACCCCACGACATGTCCGTCGATCCGCGCCTCGCCCCAGGTCGGCTTCAGAAGGGTGGCGAGGATCTTGATCGTGGTCGTCTTGCCGGCGCCGTTGGGACCGATGAAGCCGAGGCAGGCTCCCTCTTCCACCACGAGGTTGAGATTGTCCAGGGCGACCAGGTCACCGTACTTCTTCGTGAGATTGATCGTCTCGATCATGGCCATGCCGACGCTACTCCGTTCTTGGATTGCGATTCGCCGGAGATCATCGACGACGTCGAAGCCCGGTTGTTGGAGTCGGTTCTGTAGGCGGGCCTGGCAAGACCCTCCAGAACCGGCGGAAGGGGATGGATCCACTGCAGGAACACCATTCCGTCTCCGGGGGTTCGTTCGCCGTCGATCGAAATGGGGACCGGACAGGGCGCGTTCTCTGCAGTTCCGAAGAGGAAAACACCTGGTTCGCCGAATCGATCGGAGACGTCGCATTCCCGCGCGAGCCATCGGTTGAACTTGACGTTTCCTGACGCGGAAGACCCCGGCATCACCTCGAGCACCGGTGGCGGAAGCATCTGGAAGATCGAGAGCATCGTAAGAAACTTCCGGCGATCGCTCTCGGAGGTGATGGGCGCACCCTGCCCCGCGTTGTACAACTGATCCACGAAGGCGCCGGCGTTAGGATCCTTGAATGAGTCGCGAATCGCAGTCGGCAGGCTTGTGGGGCCTCTCAGTCGTTCCGACGGGAGTCGCCCGTTGGAGACGAGAATCGTTCGCAGGTCGAGCTCCTGACCCTTCACGAACGGGCCGCTCAAGGCGACGAAGCCCCCGTAGTTCGGTGGCTCGTCCAGAACCAGCGGGAGGTCAGCGATGGCATTCGCCGCGGTCGGCGACATGGGGGTCCGCAACGGGAAGACCACCGCGATGCGGACGTCGTTGAGGTCCAGCCCGGTTCCGTTGATGAGAGTCCCATTCAACGTCATCTGGCCGGCGGCATCTCGCGTCAGGCGGATCGGATCGTCCACCTTGACCTTGATGGTCGACTTCCAGGCATCTTCGACGGCGACGATACGGCCGAGCCACGAGGCGGTGAATTCGGCGCTGGTGGCACGGGCCGGTACTTCGTAGCCGTCACGCTCATCGATGGAAATTTCGTAGCGATCGGTGTTGGGGAATTGCTGTGAGAGTCCGTTGGGCGGCGGTGAGAACTGATCGAGCTGGTTGCCTTCGACGTCGCCTTCGAGCCGGACGTCAACCTTGCCGTATCCGGGCAATCTGGCGGAGAACCAGGTCCGAACGAGGTCGAACTGGGGAACGTCATTGCTAGTGCCTTCCGGTCGGTACAGATGCCGGAGGATCGTCACATGTCTCATCTGCACGCCGTCGGATCCGACGATGCGACCGGAGAACCACGCGATGATTGCGAAGGCGATCGACGTCATCGCGAAGGTGACCCAGGCAAGCCGCTTCCGCTTGAGGCGAGCGAGGATCGCGAAGCCGAGCGGGCCCGCGACGGCCCAGTAAGTCAGGAAGAGGAGGAACCCGCCGAGCACGCTGAAGGTTGCACCAGACGAGAGGCCAATACGATCGGAGATCAGTTCGCCCGAACCGAGGCTGTCGATGGGGGGGCGTCGTGCCAGGGTCTTCTCCTTCGCCAGGGTTTCCAGCGCGGACGCGGTCGGCGTGAACGCACGCCGACCGAGGATCGCGTTCCAGAAGACCCAGGTTTTCGGGAGACCGCCGGCCTGTTGCAGTTGAAGATCGGGATCGGCGACGTCGATGCCAACGACATCGAGCAGGCCATGTCCGACGTCCCTTCGAACCGCGTAAACGATGGGGTCGGCGGCGGTCATCGGATCGGTGGTCGCATCCAGGCGCCGCTCGACGATCTCCGCGGCGGTCCCTTTCAAGGCGTCGGTCTGCTCCGCGGTCGGTGGGAGGACAGCATCCAGCGGTCTCCAAGCGTTCGGAAGTGTCGCGGGGTCGAAGCGATGGATCGGTTGCAGCCGATCGGGCTGTCGTAGTTCCGTGCGATCGCTGAGTGCGGGCAGAAGCGTCCGGAGCGGCGTCCCTTCATCCGGGATCGCCACAAGCCCCGCCAGCAGGTCACCGAAGACCGATTCGTTCCGACCGAGCCGCCAGGGGTCGGACGTGCCGGGAAGAAGAATCACCAGATGGCCACCCCGTTCCATCCATTCCCGGAGGGCGGCTTCGATCGAGGGTTTGTTGTCGATCGCGGACGGAAGGAAGTTCTGGTCGTTAGCTGCCCAGACGATCAGTTCGTACGTCGAGAGTCCGGCGGCGTGGTCAGGAAGGTCGCCCGGCTCGACGTTGGTGACGATGATCGTCTCCTCATTGAGCCCTTCGTGAATCGGGAAGCCACGAAGTTGGTCGAAGCCCGAGAGTCCGGCGGCGTTGCCACCGATCACCATTGCCATGCCCTGATATTGCTCAACCGGCCGTGCCTGAGCGATGGCGGCGTCGATTCTGGCAACCGCGATCTCCTCCGCTCGAGCGCCATCGCGGAATTCGAAGAGGCGGAACGTCCAGATCCGGTCGAACAGGTCGGACGCCGCGGAGTCTGAGGGAAGCTCGGCCACGACCCAGGTCACCGCCGCGCCTCCTCGAGCCGGAACGGCGATCTCGCGGGTATTAGCAACGATGTCCCCGTCGCCATTGATGGTCTCCCACTGGAGGAGGCCAGGAACTGGCTCGTCGAGGTCGCTCTGGATACGGACTCTGACCGCGACGCTTCCACCGGGGCGGAACGCGTTTCCGGCGCCGAATCGATCGATGGTGATGGAACTTTGTCCGGATGCCTGCGTGGCGATGAGGCAGGTTGAGATCGCCACGAACTTCAAGATTCCCGCAAGCCACACCATGAACCGTTGAAGACGGAAAGTTTCGATCGCCGAAAAACGGCCACCCGATCGCCGCACCGCCGGCCCGCATGTTTCGCCACAGGATGCGGTTCCAACGACCCTTGAAGTCCGCGGGTCCATGAGGGATGGGAGGAGGAAACTCATCCCGCGCATTGTAGTCGTCTCGCCGGACATGCTGATCATG
>CALFOM010000135.1 GCA_937919685.1 uncultured Phycisphaera sp. | reverse complement strand
CGGTCAATCCTTGCGGATCGAGTCGAAGCCCTTCTGGAACTCCGCGATTTTCTCGGCGAAGGCTTCGGCGCGACCGATGGACGACGTGTTGATCGGCCTGCGAAGCTGCTGTTCGGAGAGCGTGGGCGAGAATCGGCCGCTCTTCTTCTTGGTGGCAGCAGTTTCAGGCGAGAGACACGCGTCATTCCAAGGCAGTCCGCACGCTTCGATGATTTTCGGAACGGTCTCCTTCGGATTCTTGGCGAGTTGGCGGTAGTCGACGGTGAGGACCGGATTGGGAAGCGTCTCGGTCCAGTGTTTCATCATGCGCAGGTGCATCGCGGCCATGGCGCCAATCCACTCCAACCGGCTCGTCCAGGCCATGCGGGTCGGGTCGAAGAGGTTGGCCCAGATCGAGATCGCGGTGTCGTGAAGGTCGCGATCGGTGACCAGGATGGTCGCTCGAGGAAAGAGCATTCCGATGATGCCCACCTGCCGTGGCAGCATGAGGCTCTTGTTGGCGATCCGCTGCTTGCGGCCTCCTTGCAGTTGGAGGCCCCGCAGGTAGTCCGCGCGAATACGCTCGAGCATCGCGTCGTCGGCCTCGGCCGCCATGAAGGCCAGTTTCGGTCCGACGGCGCCGAGGTGCGTCATGAGTAGTTCATCGAGCAGGCTCGTCTCGCCGACACCATGGGCATCCGGATGGGCGCCGACCACTCGCTCGAGGAGTGACGTGCCGCTTCGAGGGAGTCCGACGATGAACACTGGTAGACGGCTCTGAGCGTTGGCTGAACCACCTCTTCCCTCGTAGTGGTCTGCGGGAAATGCCTGGATGACGCGATCCGTCAACTGATCGGCCTCGGCGACGTCGAACTGGCCTTCGACCAGCGTGTTCATTTCTTCGTAGACGAGCACCGCCTCCGCCGAAAGACCGGCCTTCTCCAAGGATCGCCCGAGGAGGGAATACAGGGGCCGAGTCACCACCGGCGGCTGGTTGGCGCCATGGGCGTCCAGAAACTCGCGGGCCGCCTTGATTGCCTCGTCATATCGGCCGAGTTCGAAGCAGGATCCGACGAAGCTCCCGGCGGTCCCCGGGGTGAGCCGTCCAGCGTCGGCGCGTTCCTGGAGCAGGTCGGCGCACGCCTGGAACTGCCCGGTCCAGATGAGGCATTCCGTGTAATTTCCGTAGGCGCGGGGGTCGTTGGGAGCGATGCGTCGGGCGGTCCTCGCCTTCGCCAACGCTTCCTCGAAGCGGCCGCCGGCGATCAGCACGGTCGAATTGGTGGCCAGCACGCCGGGGTCGGTCGGAGAGAGTTTTAGAGCTTTCTCGGCGGCCTTCATCGCTTCGGGCCATTGCATTGAATTCGCGGCGGAAAGGGCGAAGATCCGGAGTGCGTGAACGTTCCGGGGTTCTTTCTTGAGGACTTCCGATGCGAGTTCGTTGGCTTGACGAGCCCTGCCGCCCTCGAAAAGGGCGGCCGCTTGTTTCAGTTGGGCGAGGATCTGCTGTGGATTGCTGGCCATGTACTGGGAAGGATAGAGGATCGGCTCGAGTGACTTTCCGGTTGCCGCCGATTTTGTCGATTCAAAAGTCGGGTGTTGCAGTCTCTATTTTGTCCACCATGAGCGGGTCTTCCTCAACGATGTCCACTGCTTCCGGTACTGTCAGTGTCCGCACACTTCATCGACGCCGATTCCTCGGACCGCTCGAGTGCTTGGGAGGACCACCATGGCCGCTATTGAACCGAATTCCTCAGCCGAACTTGGACGAAATCCATCGAGCGATAAAACGGGAGGCGGCGGCCGGTATATCGGCAACGGCCAGACCTGCGACGTACCGGCCCATTTCGGGGTCGAGCGGATCGAAACCGTCGTCTTCGAGCGAGCAGCGGATGTCAGCATCGCGATCGCCCAGGAAATCGCGACGCTCATTCGCGACCGCCAGGCGGCCGGTGAAGGCTGTGTACTCGGGCTCGCGACAGGTTCGACGCCGACGCAGGTCTACGGCGAACTGGTGCGGATGCACCGGGAGCAGGGGCTTTCCTTCGCCAACGTCGTGACCTTCAATCTCGATGAGTACTGGCCGATGGAGCCGGAGGCGCTTCAGAGTTATCGCCGGTTCATGAACGAACACCTGTTCGATCACATCGACATCGACCTCGCCAACACCCACGTTCCTGACGGCACCATCGCCTTTGAGGAGATCCGGTCCTACTGCGCCTCCTATGAACAGGCGATCGTCGACGCCGGCGGCATCGATCTGCAACTGCTCGGGCTTGGCCGGACCGGTCACATCGGATTCAACGAGCCGGGATCAGGAGTGGACAGTCGAACGCGCCTGATTCATCTGGACCGAGTCACGCTGAAAGATGCGGCGAGCGACTTCTTCGGTGAGGAAAACGTTCCCACGAGGGCGATGACGATGGGCGTTGGCTCGATCCTCGATGCTCGAAGAGTCGTTCTCATGGCCTTTGGTGAAGCGAAGGCGAAAGTGGCGGCGAGCGCTATCGAAGGGGAGATCACCGCGACCATCGCGGCCTCGTTCCTGCAGCGGCATCCGGATGCGACCGTGTATCTCGATGAAGGTGCGGCGGCATCGCTCTCGAGACTTGCAATGCCATGGTCCGTAGGTCAGGTCCTCTGGTCCGAGCAACTGGTCAAGAAGGCTGTGATCTGGCTGGCTGGCCGAGTCTCCAAGGCGATTCTCAAACTCGAGGCCGAGGATTACAACGAGAACGGTCTGCAGGAGCTTCTTGCCGAGCGTGGCAGTGTCTACGACCTGAATCTCGAGGTCTTTCGCTCGGTGCAGCGTTCGATCACCGGATGGCCCGGTGGCAAACCCGCCGGACGGAAGCGGTCCGGCGACATCGACCGGCCGACCAACGAGGTCTTTCCAAAGCGGATCCTCGTCTTCAGCCCCCATCCCGATGACGATGTGATTTCGATGGGAGGCACGCTCATCAGGCTCGTCGACCAGGGCCATGAAGTGCATGTGGCGTACCAGACGTCTGGAAACATCGCAGTGTTCGACAGTGAAGCGCTTCGCTTCGCCGATTTCGTGGCGCACTTCAACGCGACCTTCGGATTCGGCGCCGCCGAGGCCGAGGCGCTGGAGCGTCGGGTCACGGACGTTCTGCGAAAGAAGAGCCCGGGCGAGGTGGATATCCCGGAAGTCCAGCAGATCAAAGGTTTGATTCGCCGGATCGAGGCGACGGATGCCGGTCGGTGTTGTGGCGTGGCGGACGAGAATATCCATTTTCTGGATCTTCCCTTCTACGAGACGGGCCGAGTCACCAAGAAGCCACTGGGCGACGCGGACGTGGCGATCATCACCGACTTGCTTCGCACCGTGAAGCCGCACCAGATCTACGCGGCAGGCGACCTTTCCGATCCGCACGGAACCCATCGAACCTGCCTCGCGGCGGTGTTCGAGGGAATGGAGGCCGTCGCAAAGGAACCTTGGGTCGCAGAATGCGTCCTCTGGCTCTATCGCGGCGCCTGGCAGGAATGGGCGATCGAGCAGTTCGACATGGCGGTGCCGGTCTCTCCCGGCGAACTCAAGCGGAAGATCACCGCGATCTTCAAGCACCAGTCCCAGAAGGACAAGGCGCTCTTCCCGGGTACCGACGATCGGGAGTTCTGGCAACGAGCGGAACAACGAAACCGTGGCACCGCAAAGCATCTCGATCAACTAGGATTCGCCGAATACGAAGCGGTCGAGGCTTTCGTGAAGTGGGACGGGCGACGACTCGACTGATGCCTGGAGCCGTAAAAATCACACCTGGAGCAAATCCTTCAGCCACGCCGTCGCCGCCACCGCCGCCACCTGCGCTGCGGGTGCAGGGTGTTCGGAAGACCTTCGGGAAGGTGACCGCGCTGGCAGGAGTGGATCTCGAACTCGGCCGAGGCGAATGGACCGCGCTGCTCGGGCCTAATGGCGCGGGTAAGACGACGTTGATGCGGTGCATCGCCGGGCTGCTTCGGGAGGACTCCGGAACAATCTCCGCGTTCGGCGGCGGAAGGCCGACGGCGGGAGACCTTGGTTTTGTGCCACAGCGGATCGCGTTGCACGAGACCATGACCGCTCGAGAACATCTCTTGAACTACTCGGATCTCCTCGGGGTAGACCGTCGGGATCGTGCCGATCGGGTCGGGTGGGCGCTCGCCTTCAGTCAACTCGAAGATCGGGCGGACGATCAAGTCCGGCATTATTCAGGGGGAATGCAGCGACGGCTAAACCTCGCGGTGAGCATCCTTCATCGTCCACGCCTTCTTTTGCTCGACGAACCGACCGAGGGCGTCGATCCTCAGGCGCGGGCGGCGATCTGGAGGATGATCGAGGAGCTGCAGGCGAACGGGGCCACGATTCTTCATGCCACGCATTTGATCGAGGAGGCGGAGACTCTGGTCGATTCCGTGGCGATCATCGATCATGGGAATCTGGTGGCGAGAGGCGATACCGCCTCGCTTGCTCGAGAACATCTCGTCTCGTCTTTTGAACTCGAGGCTCGTCCGGTGAGTCCGGTCGGCCCAGAGTTTACGCCGCCGATCGGCGCCTGGAACGGAAGAACAATCCGCGTTCCACTTGATGGTCTCGGTGACGAATTGCACGCCGCACTCACCACTCTCGAATCGATTCCAGGAGGCATCGAGGGCGTTCGCCTTCATGAAGCGAGTCTGGAAGAGGTCTTCTTGGCGTTGACCGGTCGGGATCTTCGGGAGTGAAGGACGCCACGGTCGTGATGGAATCGTCGGTTGGCGTCGATCCGGAGATCACGCGTCTCTACGACCGTGCCGCAAAGCGGTATGACCGGCTCAACAACCTGATCAGCTTTGGAACCAGCAACTGGTATCGCCGCCGGACCATCCTCTCGCTCGATCTCCCGTCCGACGGGACCTTGGTGGATGTGGGGAGCGGGACGGGTTCGCTGGCGGTGGCAGCGCAGCGGTACCTCCCCGATTCACCTTCGATCGTTGCCGTCGATCCGTCGCCGGAAATGCGGGCGATGGCTTCCAGAGCCGGGGTTCGCGATGTCCGCGCAGGCTCGTTCGGTTCCATTCCCGTCGAGGACGCCTCGATGGATGCCATGGTGAGCGGCTACGCGATTCGATATGCGGTTGACCTTGCGGAGGCGTTCGCCGAGGCTCGCCGCGTGCTTCGGTCAGGAGGGCGTTTGGTACTGCTCGAAATGGTGGTGCCTCGGTCGCCCGCAAAGCGGCGGATCCTTCGATTCATGGTTCAAGGACTGGGGGCTCGCTTCTTCTCACTGGTCTGCGGCTCCCGGGCCGCCGGTGATCTGATGCGGCATTTTTGGGACTCGATATCCTCTTTCGACTCGCCGGAACTCGTGGTCGAGTTGCTCGAGAATTCCGGATTCATCGATGTCAGATATCGATACGTCGGTGGCCTGCTTGGAGAATTTCGTGCCCAAGTCCCCGTGGAGTGAATTGCGAACCAAGCTTTCGGCGCGTTCAAGTCGACGCCGGTTCGTGGTTTCAGCGCCATTTGCGGTGGTAGTCGCGGCGTCCTGCTTCGCTGGCGGGTGTCAGGCTCCACCGGTCGCCGCGAGTTCCGCAGACGAAGCCGACGCGGAATTCGTCGGAACGACGACGCTGCGTATCGAGATCCTGACTCCGAACGATGCAGGCAAGCAGATGAAGATCGCGGTCGTCCAGTCGCGGGATGGCTGGCTCAAAGCGACGGGATGGGCCGCGGCGAGGTCTGTCTCGGTCACTCCGCCGCTGACGATCGTTGAGTTCGAAGGTCTGCCCGCGCGACCAACCGCCATCTCGGTCTTCATCGATGTCGATGAGAACGACGATCTCGGTCGAGGGGCCTTCGGCATTCCGAGCGAACCCTACGGATTCTCCAACAACGCCACCGTGCTCTTCGGCCCCCCGCGGTTCGATGATGCTGCGATCGAACTCGTCCTGCCCTCGACGACGACCTCCATCAAGATTCGGAAGCTTTCGAGTCGGAGCGAGGGCTCGGTACCCGACGAAAATTGTGGCCAGATCCAGATCGCGATGTCCGACAAGACCCATGCCGAGGGCGGACGATGACGGCATCCCAGGCCATCGCCGAGTTTCGCATCCCGATGCCACTCCTTTCGCGGGTGGTGGCTCGAAGCGTGTTGTCATTTCTTCACCTCGCCGGCCGGTTCGTCTGCAGGGTTCCGATTCGACGGTCGGGATTTGAGTGCATCGAGGAGATGCCGCAATCGATCGTGGTTGCCAATCACCACAGCCTCATCGATACGCCTTGCTTGTTCATGTCGATACCGGCGAGTCGTCGGAATCGGACGGCGACGGTCGGTGGCCTCGACTTCTTCAAGGCCGAATCCGGCCAGCCTTGGTTCGAACGGCTCTTCCGCAGGGGCGTGATCTGGTTCATCCGAAGCGCCATGAACGTCATGCTGATCGATCGCGTCGGCGGTGAGTACTCCGAACTCGATCGGATCGATGCGATGATCGCCGCCGGATGGAGCTTGGTGATCTTTCCGGAAGCGACTCGGAGTCGTGATGGCCGACCGGGCCGCTTTCGGCATGGGGCCGCGGAGCTTGCTCGGCGGAACGACTTGCCGGTGATACCAGTCCGAATCGAAGGGACCGAGTACATCCTGCCCCGTGGAGTCTGGTGGCCCCGGGCCACGACGCTGCGGATAATCGCAGGGGATCCCATGAGGGCAGCTCTCGACGAAACGGCGACGGCCTTCACCAGGCGGCTCGCGGTTGCGATCGAGGAATTGTCGACGTCGCCTTCAACGGGCGAGGTTTGCGTGGCCGAGAAAATGTCTGTGGAGCATGTGGGATGAACGACGCAGGCGTCTCGAAAGCCGAACGACTGGCGGTCTCCTCGTTGCTCCATGGGTACGCTCGAGTTCCAGGTTTCATGCATCGAATCAGACCGCTGATGGTGCGGCAGACCTGGCGTCGCGCACCATTCTGGCGGGAGGCGCTTCGGGAGAACGGCCGGATCATTCTGGGGCGAGAGGCTGACGAGGGTCGCCTTGAGGCCTATGGTCTCGGGGTGCTTGAATACATGCAGCGATATATGGAAGGCCTGGTGGTCGCCTCGCAACTGAATCCCGAGACGTTGTTGAAGCGCATCGACACGGTGGAGGGCCTCACCGACTTCCGCGAGTACTTCCAGGACCGGAAGCGGCGTGGCCTGATCCTCCTCTCCATTCACATGGGCGAATTCGAACCCGCGGCGGCTTTCATGAGTCGCCACGCGCCGGTGCACGTGCTCTATCGCCGAGATCGAATCAAGACGTTGGAGACGATCCGGGCTCGCGCCCGAGGTCTGCTCGGGGTCACTGGCCATGCGGTCGACGACGGGCTGGCCGCGTGGATGAGACTCCGGGATGTGCTGGATCGGGGCGAGGTCGTTGCGCTGCTCGGCGATCGAGTTCAGCCAGGCCAGACTGGAACCTTCATGCCCATGTTCGGGCGGCACATGGAGATTCCGGTCGGACCGTTCAAGTTGGCTCAGGCCACGGGGAGCAGGCTGATTCCAGTCTTCAACTGGTGGTTACCCGATGGAAGGCTCGCCATGCGGATGGAGGCGCCCATCGAGGTGGAGGGAGACCTTCGCCGCGACCCGGGATCGAACCCCGCGATGCGGCGCTGGGTGGAACTTGTCGAGGCAAGAATCCGCGCCACGCCGGAGCAGTGGCTCAACGTGCATCCCGTCTGGCGGGGTGGAGAATCCGCGATAGCGGGCGCTGGTGATGATCGGAGCGCGGCATGAGGCGTCTCGCATTGCTCCGGATCGCGTGGATCACGCTGCACCGAGATCGGCTCGGCCTACTTCTTTACGCGATGGTGCCGATCATTTTCCTCTCGATCTTCGCGAGCGTCTTCCAGGGGTTCGGTCGCAACGGTGACAACCAAGTTCGCATCGCCCTGCTGGATCTCGACCGAAGTCCGGCATCCAAGGCGCTCGAGGCGGCGGTGAAAGAATCGAGCAACCGGGTCAACCTCGAGATGATCGAAGGCGCAGACGTCGCCGCGGCGGATCGCCAGGTCGCCAGCGGCGCTTTTCCTGCGGCGGTGATCATTCCGTTGGGATTCGGGGCGGCGCTGGCCGATCCGACGGCGGAGATTCCGCCGCTGCTGGTGCGATTCGATCCCGCGAACCCGATCGCCCCGGATTTCGCGAAAGGCGTGCTGGCAGCCGCGACCTGGAAGGGCCTGGCCCCTCAGATGCTGGGCCGCGAGATCCGTGTGCTGGAGATGATCACCGGCCAACTCACGGCCCCGCAGCGGAAGCTCGCGGATTCCCTTCAATCGTTCCAGTCTGGTTCGGATTCAAAGGTGTCCCCAATGATCGCCCGCCTCGCCGATTCGACTCAGGTGCCGATCGAGGGGAGCCCGGTCACCGTCGGACAGGGGGGGCCGAGCCTCGTCACCTATTACACCGCGGCGATTGGCGTGATGTTCATGCTCTTCAGCGCCTTGTCGACCACGGGATGGTTGCTCGAAGATCAGGAACGTGGGGTGCTTGATCGCATGCGAGCCTCGGGAATCGGTCCCTGGGCGGTTCTCCTCAATCGCTTTGTGTTCGCCATCATGGTCGGATCGGTTCAGATCGCGGTGATGCTGGCCTGGGCGGCGATCGTCTTCGGCGTCCGGTTCTTCTCCTTCCGTCAGGTGATCGCGCTCTTGATCCTCGTGCCGATGGTCGCCGCCGCAGCCGCCGGCCTCGGGCTGCTCATCACCGGCATCGCGAAGACTCGAAGGCAGCAGACCACCATCGGGACCATCACGGTGCTGATTCTGAGCGCCGTCGGCGGGAGCATGATTCCAATCTTCCTGATGCCACCGGGACTGCAGGCGATCGGAGATTGGGCCTTCAACGCCCGTGCCATCAAGGCCATGCAACAGGTACTCTGGTACACCTCGTCGGACGACACTCTGGGCGCGATGCTTGGCCGGATCAGTCCGGCGCTCGCCCTGATCTTCGGGACCACCGTGGTCTGTCTGGTCGGCGCTCGAGTGGCGATATCACGCTGGCATTGAGCGATATTCGAATCGCTGATTCCACCTTCGAGTCGAAGGGCTCGGCTGGAATCGGGAGAAGGCGTGAATCGGGTTTCGTTGACGGCGATTGATGAGTCCGATCAAATACCATGCTCGGTCGAGCAGATCAAGAAGGCGGCACGCACGCCGTCATGGAGGCAGAAATGAGCAATGACACCGCGGATCTCCAGGAAGTTGTCTGTGAAGTTCTCCGGACGGATTTGAAGCTTGGGATGATCCAACTCGGTCCGGATACGCCGTTGGTCGGTGACGAACTGGGTCTCGACTCGCTGGATCTTCTCATGGTGGTCACGGGTACTGAGAAAAGGCTAGGAATCAAGATCCCTAACGAGAAGCTCGGCAAAGACACCATGAGCACCATCGGTGACTTCGTTCGGTTCGTCGAATCGATCCGGACCGACGCGTGACCGAGGCGGTCAACGATCCGTTCGCGTCGGCATTACGGAATCTGCCGCACGAACCACCGTTCCGATTCCTTGATCGAATCGACGCGCTGAGCGACGACGCGGCCCGCGGTGCGTGGGTCGTGCGTGGCGACGAGGACTTTCTTCGGGGGCATTTTCCGGGCCGCCCGCTGGTTCCCGGGGTCCTGATCACCGAGGCGGCGGCGCAACTCGCGGGCGTGGTCGCACACCGCCGAGTGGGGGGCAACGGAGACGGCATGCTCGTACTGAGTGACGCGAGGTTCCGACGTCCCGTCAAACCGCCGGCGACCATCATGCTTGAAGTGACGTCTATGGGGCAGTTCGATTCGATCCATCGGTTCGATTTCGACGCATTGGTCGACGGGGTCCGGGTCGCGAGCGGCTCGGTGGGGGTGAGCCTGCGGTCCGGCGGCGAGGATGAGGCATCGTGAGGTCGGAGGATGGCCTGGTGCTCACGGCCGCGGCGGCAAGTTGTTCACTCGGCGAGCATCGATCCGAAATTCTCGCGTCCATGCTCGAAGGTCGGACCGCCATCGATGATGCGCCAGCGATCGAGGGCGTCTTCCTGGCGGAGTCGCCGGGAACGCCCGCCGCGAAGATCAGGGCAGCACAGGTCGCCGAAATCCAGCCTGAGGTTGGGGCCGTCCCGGATCGGGCCGAGAGGCTCTTGAGCCGCTCCATCCGTCAGGCGCTGGCAGAGGCCAATCTTGATCGCCCGACGATTGAACGGATGCAATCCGAAGGAAGGCGGTTCGAGACGGTCTTCGGGACGACCCTCGGAGGGATGAGGCATCTTGGAGAGGGTCTCCGCACCGGGCGGCTCGAGGAGCTGTCGAAGGCCACCACCGCGACCCTTACCCGCTCCGTGTTATCCGAGACGGGTCTCCCACTTGGCGGTTCGACAATCTCTGCGGCCTGCGCCTCCGGGGTCAGCACGCTGGCGATTGCGGCGACGGCGATCCTGGCCGATGAGGCGGATCTCCTGCTGGCGGTGTCGTACGACCCGATCAGTGAGTTTGCGTTCGCCGGTTTTACCTGTCTTCGGCTGGTGAGCGAGGGTCCCCTTCGTCCGTTCACCGCGGATCGAACCGGCATGCGATTAGGTGAGGGCTATGGCGTGTTCATCGTCGAACGAGCGGCTGATGCGAAGGCTCGTGGAGCACGACCCGTCGCCCGCATCCTTGGTTGGGGTGGAGCAAGCGATGCGCATCATCTGACCCAGCCCGCCCCCGATGGGCGAGGTGCCGCTCGAGCGATTCGCGAGGCGACTCGCGCGCTGGAGCCCTCGCGGTCGCTTCCCGATCTCATCGCGGCTCACGCGACATCAACGCCGGCAAACGATGCCGCCGAGTATGCCGCGTTGTCGGTCGCGTTCGGCGACGATCTCTCGAACATTCCGGTGACCGCGCTGAAGAGTCGCATCGGACACACCCTGGGTGCCGCCGGAGCGGTGGAGCTCGCGGTGATCGTTGCGGCGATGGAGCAGTCGCAGATACCCGCCGCGGCGAATGCGGAAACCGACCGTGCTTCCTTCCCGAATCTGGATCTTCTGGATGACGGTTTTCGAATCGGGATCGTGGAGCGAGCCGCGGTTGTTTCGCTGGGATTCGGCGGTGCCGACGCTGCAATTTTGGTGGAGGCCGCGGAATCACCGCATCCAATCACCCCGCATTTCCCTGGTCGCGAGGCCAGAATCTCGTCGACGGAAAGAGAAGTGGTTCTGATCTCCGGCTGCGGAGTACTTGTCCCCCCAGCCGACGCAGTGCCGATTCGACCTGGTGAAATCGGTCTCGACGACGACGCGTTGGAAGGCCTCGATGACCCACGGGCGGTGCGTCGCCTCGCCCGTTTTTCGCGTTTGGTTAGAGCGGCCGGGATCCTCGCGGTGCGAGACGCCGGACTTGATGACCAGGAGATCAGGGACTGTGCGGGATTCGTCGGGACGAGATTCGGGGCGCCGGAGTACACGCTCGACTTCTATCAGGAGTTGATTCGCGACGGTTTGGGCGCTGGGAACCCCCTTTACTTCGCGGAGAGCGTGCCGAACATCGGGAGCGCGCAGTTGAGCCTGGGGCTCGGCCTCGAAGGGCTCACGATTTCCGTCGGTGGGACCGTGATCGCGGGTATCGAGGCCATGCATCTCGCACGGCGGCACCTTCAGACCGGGCAGTCAGAACGGGCCGTGGTGGTGGCGGCAGAAGAGACGCATCCGATGATTCGGAAGATCCTCCATGACCTCGGACATGGTTGCGAGCATCCGAGTGCGGAGGGAGCGGTGGCATTCGTGCTCGAGCGGGCGTCTTCGCTTCGCGATCGAGGCGGTTCGGCTCGAGGCGTCTTCGCCGGTTCCGCGGTGATCTGGCCGGCGTCGGGAGGAACTCTGGCAAGCGTCGAGGCACTGGCTAGAGCAATTCCGGGAGTTCCGAAACAGCCGGTGGTGGGACCGCCCGCCGAGAGTCTTGCTGGTCGGGTGTTCGATCTGGCGATGCGGAGACGACGATTTTCGAGAGCGGGAGCGAGGCCTTGCCCATCCGCCGCAGGAGTGGAGCGTGGTTCGGTCGGGCCAATGCTCGCCGCCGCCGATGCGATCCGGGCGGGCGAGGCATCCGTGATCGCATGGCCGGATTCGGCCGGTGGTGCGGGTTCTCTTGAGATCCGGTGAGTATCATCTGAACCATGAGTTTGAGTGTCCGCGAAAACATGCAGCAGGGAAAAAAGCTTTCCTCCACTGGCGAACGTGTCTTGGAGGGAGATTTCGATCTGTCGAAGCACTGGGCCGCCGATGGATCGGCCGCAGATCTGCCGGCCTGGACGAGCGTGTTCATCGGAGATGATGCGGTTGATCTGGCCCTCGAATGCGAGTCCGGGATCCGCGCTTTCGAACGAAAGTCCGGAGACTGGACGATTCGGACGGTCGTGGTACCCGCGGCATGCTTGATGCAGGGACAGGATTTCGAGCGGGCGACTCATCAGGCGTACCGCCGGCTGCTGCTTGGCATTCCGCACGGTCACCTTCTTCGCATCTGGAACTACGTGCCTCGCATCAATGATGCCGTGGAAGATGATCTGGAGGCCGCCGTTCCCCGAAACCGGTACATGGCGTTCAATGCCGGGCGATTTCAGTCGTTTCAGGAGGTGTATGAACGCCCCGAATGGTTTCCGGTGGCTTCAGGCGTCGGTCACGCCGGCGACGATCTGGTTCTCCATCTTCTCCACGGCGATGGCTTGCCTCGCCCGGTCGACAATCCTCGGCAGGTGCTTCCCGTCGACTACTCCGAGAAGTTCGGGGACCTTCCGCCCGCGTTCGTTCGTGCCGCGACGATTCAGTCGGACGCCGGTGAGTACATCCTGGTGAGTGGCACCGCGAGCGTGGTCGGAGAAGACTCGGCGCATGTCGAGGACTTCGATCGCCAACTCGAGGAGACGCTCGACAATCTGGCGATGGTGGTCGATGCATGCCGGGCGGGATTCACCCCGGTCCATCTTGATCATTGGCTGGTCTACCTTCTGGATGCCACGCAGCGTGGAAAAGTTCTGGCGGCGGTCGAACGTCGGTGGCCGGGTCATCAGGTCGAGATCGAATTCAGAGTTCAGAAACTCTGCCGGCCGGAACTGCTGGTCGAGATCGAAGGTGCCGGGCTCGCCGCGGAGCGCGACGCATGATTGCCCACTCTGAAGCGATTGCATCGGGAGAGTCCTTGGACGTCTGGGACGTCGTGGTCATCGGCGCAGGGCCGTCCGGGAGCATTGCGGCGCTCGAACTGGCTCGTGCGGGCAAGAAAGTCCTGGTGATCGACAAGGAGACCTTTCCGCGATTCCGAATCGGCGAATCGATGCTCCCCCACACCAATCGAGTGATGGAGAGACTCGGGCTCATGGATCGAGTCCGCGAACTTCCCCATGTGGTCAAGTTGGGTTTGGAAATCTCATTTGGGGACGGCCGTCGCGACCCCGCGGCGATTCCGTTTGACCGGATGCTTGGCGACACCATCAAGGAGACCTTCAACGTCCGGCGATCGCTCTTTGATCAGATGCTCGCAGACGTTGCGATGGAGGCAGGTGCCACCTATCGATTCGGCGAATCCGTGGTTTCCATAGATCATCTAGCTCGGGGTGACGTCCGCTTGCAGCTCGAATCCGGGCCGATTCAGGCCAACTGGCTGATCGATGCCAGCGGTCAGGCTTGTGTCTTGGGTCGGCATTTTGGTACCCGAAAGCTCCTTGAGGGATATCAAAACGTTTCGTACTTCGAGCACTTCGAAGGCGTCGATCGACCGAGCGGTGATCGGCAAGGCTTCGCCACGCTTGCGATGTGCCGCGAAGGTTGGTTCTGGATGATTCCCATTGACGAGAAGACGACCAGTGTGGGTGTGGTCCTTGATGACAAGCTGGCGAGACTTATTCCGGTGCCTGCGAACCAAAGACTGGAATGGTGCATCGAGAACTGCCCGTTGGTCAAGCATCGGCTCCGCGATGCGGTCGGACCCAAGACGAATCAAGTCACGGGTGACTTCTCCTACACCTGCGAGCCCTACGCCGGTGACGGTTGGTTCTTGGTCGGAGATGCCGCGGCCTTTATTGACCCCGTTTGGTCAACCGGCGTGAGTCTGGGAATCGACGGGGGCATGCAATCGGCGCAACGGATCATCGACGTAGATGCGGGCCGGATGGCGGCGTCCGCCGCATCGAAGGCGTACGGAAAGCGCGTCAAGCGACTGCGTTCGAGCTTTCTATCGCTCATCTCAAACTTCTACGATCATTCGTTTCGGGAGCTTCTGGTGAGCGGCCAAGGCCGGCTCGAAATCGATGCGGCGGTGGTCAACATGCTCGCCGGGGAGATCTTCGAAGGCGTCCCGTTTCGAGTCCGCTGGCGATGGGAACTCATGCGGTGGCTCAAGGAGGCGAACCGGCACCGGAAGGTCGTGGAGTGGATCCGTCCACACTCCCTGCTGCAGTCCGGTGGTATCACGCTGCCTTCGCCGCAATCCGGCGTGGTTCGCGGCATCAAGAGACGGCATCGCGGGCGGCCTTCGTGGCAGCCGAGCTGATCCGAGATTTCATCGCATCGGTGGATCGCGATCCCGATCGGGTGGCGGTTCACGATCTCACGTCGGGACGGAAGACCAGCCGTGGCGAGATTCTCGCGGCGGCGGCCCAGGCCGCCCGGCGGCTCGACGCCACCGTCCCCGAAGATGGCGTGGTGATGCTCCATGGGCCGAGTGGTGCGGGCTACTGGGCGGGGTTGCTCGCGATTCTCGGTTCGGGAAGGCGGATGCTTCCCATCGGCATCGAGACCACCGCGCGGGATCGTGCGACGCTTCATGATGCTCATCGAGTCGACGCGGTCATCGAGACGGATGCGTCGGTGGGATGGGCGGAGTCGCCGGCGACGGTTCATCTTCAGGTGATGGACGGCATTGGTATCCCGCGTGGAAACGACGCCGGGGTGCTTGCCCGAGGCTCAAGCGGTTCCCTGCTCTTGCGGAGTTCGGGAACGACCGGTCGGCCGGCGGTGGCCTTGCGGACGGGAGCCGCGCTGGACCGAGTTTCGGAGACCTTGTTGCGGGTCATCGAACTGGTCGATGACGACGAGGTGCTCGCGACGCTTCCGATGCAGCACGCGTACGGCATCGAGCACGGCGTGCTGGCGCCGATGCGGGCTGGGGCTTCAGTCCGCTTTCGCCCGGGATTTGATCTGGCAGGAGGCGTCGAGGCGCTGGCCAATGGCGTGACCGTGTTTCCCGGTGTTCCAGTGACGCTCGAAGCCGCAGCGCGAGAAGGGCGGCTGGATTCGAGGCTTCGACTGGCCTATTCCGCAGGAAGCTCGCTTCCAGAAGTGGTTCGAGAGGCGTTCGCCGAAGCGTGGGGTTGTCCCACCGGCAATCTCTATGGGGCCACGGAGCTCGGGACGATCACCTACGGAATCGGCGGCTTGGATGCGGCGGTCGCCGGTGTCTCGATTCGAGTGGCGGCCGTAGTCGATGAGGATGGTGGAGAGGTGCCCGTGGTGACCGCCGAGGGTTCGGGCGAACTCGTGGTGCGAAGCGATGCGATGTTCGCAGGCTATCTGGCGGCTCGAGATGCTGAGGTCGATCCCGGGCGACGTCTCGAAGGGCACTTCCGTACCGGCGATCTCGGACGGGTGCATGCGGAGGGGCGGGTCGAGATCACCGGAAGGGCCAAGATACAGTTCGATGTCGGCGGTTTGAAGGTGAATCCCACCGAGGTCGAAGAGGTACTCGCGGCGCATCCGGCGATCCGAGAAGTGGCGGTCATCCCGCTACCGCTGACCGCGACGGTGACCAGGGTTCGTGCGGTCGTGGTGGTGGATTGCTCGGGCGATCCGGAACGAGAGTCTTTGATTCGCCGTGAACTCGGAGCCCTCGCGGCCCGTGACCTCGCGCCACATCAGCGACCGAGGGTCATCGACTTCGTGGATTCGTTGCCGCGCACCCTGACCGGAAAACTCCTCCGGGGCCGACTGATCGAATTGGTCGGCCGATCCGCCGACATCTGAATTCAGCCTTCTGGTGCAAGACTGCGCAGCGACGCGGATCTTCGGATCAAGCCCGCGAGCAGGCTGGCGACGGCGACCAGAACGATCCATTCCGCCTTGCCGTCGAACGCCTCCAGTTCGAGCAGGGTGGGAAATGCGGCGATCGCCATGGCGGCGAAGCCAGCATGCCATCGCCAGCCGATCCAGCCGATCGCGGCGAGCGTCACCATCGACGGGGGGGCGATGGTGGCGGTGAGTCCGCCCGCTGCGAGGGCGATGAGCTGGAACCAGCGTTCCGTCGCGGCTTCCGGCCGCCGGCCTCGAAGGGCGCCGGGTGAGAGAAGCCGGTCGCAACGCCGCAGAAACCCGTCCCGGAACGGGCGCCGCCCGCCCCCAGATCGGGGGAACCGCGGAAGCGTTGCTTCAAGAAGGAGAAGAAGGTAAATGCCGATGCCTTCGGACCAGTCTCTTCCGAAGCGATAGTGACTCACCCGGGTTGAGGGCGGATGGTAGATCGCGGGGACGTCAATCGAAGTGATCGGCCAGCCGGCCCAAGCTGCTCTGGTAATCATCTCTTCCTCCCACGCATACCGACCGGAAAGCCCGCGCACCGTCGCGGGAAGTTCCAGCGGCCAGCATCGGAATCCGCAGGCGGCATCGCCGATGGTCACGCCGGAATGCGCGCGGATGGCCACGTTGCTCAAGATTCGGCCGAGGAGATTGCGGCGAGGTTGGTCGGGATGAAGTGGAAAACGGCATCCCAAGAGATACGAACCGGCGTCGGCACGGGCCGCTTCGGCGAACAGTGGGATCAGATCGGTGTCATGTTGTGCGTCCGAATCGCAAGTGATGGCATGCGTGAAGCCACTCTGTCGGCAGAGTTCAAAGCCCGCGCGGAGGGCGCCGGCTTTGCCAAGGTTCCGGGGAGCTCGGAACCGTCGATGCACGATGCCTTCGGTCTCTAGTTCTTCGAGCACGATCTGGCTGCCATCGGTGCTGGCATCGTCGATTACCACCACCGGGAGCCCCGATTCGGCGGCGCCGCGAAGCACAGAGTCGAGGGTCGACCGGTTGTTGTAGGTCGGAATGAGCACCGCGATGCTCAGCGTGCCGTCCGCGGGACTTTCGTCCGTCGCCATGTGATCCGCTTTCGTCATGCGTGGTCCGCGAGGCTCCGAGGTCCGCACGTGCAGCGGTGAGGGCAAGACTTTCGAGGCCGAACCTGTCGGCGCCAAGGCCGGATCTTACGCCGGGAACGCCCGGAGTTCTGATTTTGTCTTGAGGTCCGTCCCCGAGTGCAAGATTTTGCCGAGAACCGCTAACATGAAGTGATGACTTTTATTCACACTCTGATCTTGTCCATCTTTCTCTCCGCTCCCGGCGCGACGGCGGATGATCCGCTGAAGACGATCCCCAAGGACGACGCCAGACGGATCGCCGCAAGCCTTCCCGGCGTGGTGCTTGGTCCGGAATCATCGGTTCCGAAGATTACGAATGCCGCGGACTGGCTTCCGCTCGAGTCGACGGTTTTCGTTTTCGATCATCCGACGAATAAGGACAAGACACTGAAGCATGTTCTGACGAAGATTGATCGTGCTCCGGGTAGCAAGTTGGACGCCGGGATCAAGGGCTGGGCCATCGAACTCCCATCCGGGACCACCAGATTCCTGAAGCAGGATGGAGAGAACGGGCTCGTCGCGGCCACCGATGTTTCAAAGCCGAACGCCTTCATCATCCGCCTCTCTCCGCCGGAGCCGATCGTCCATGCCTCGACGACCGCGAAGAACGAAGTGAGTGAAGAGATCAAGATCAGCATCTGCGATCTGGATTCGCCCACCGATGTCAGTTATTCGGGTCAGGTGAAGTGCACCTGGACCGATCTGGGCGGTTGGAAGGTGAAGGTCCCGCACGGAACCTATGACACGAGACTGATCAAGATCAGCTACGACGGCAGCATCGGACCGGCATCCGTCAGCGCCTGGAAGTACATGTTTCTGGCCAAGGGGGTGGGTCCGGTCGCGTTCACCGACAGCCGCGACATCTCGGCCTTCATTTTCTACAACAACGATACCGACCACGCGGGCGTGCTTCGTTCGTTGAAACGAGCCTCGGATGGCTGATTCCCGCCGTCGTCGGATTGCCGGCGAGCGGAGGAGGAAGCAAGGGTACGCATGGCGTCATTCGACTTGCAGGCGATTATTGATTCGTTCGGCCCAGATTCCGGCCCCGCCTACGCACGACATCTGAACCCACGCTTCCACGATCTGCTTCGTCTGGTCGGTTTCGAAAAGCGTTTCGTCCGCGGCGAAGGACCGTATCTCTTCGACGAGGAGGGGAATCGTTACCTCGACGCGATCGGCGGCTTCGCGAGCCTTTCCCTCGGACGCGACCATCCCGTGGTCCGCGATGCGCTCGAGCAGGCCCTTCGGATCGCGCCCCCGGCCTTGGTGCAGTTCGAGACTCCGCCGCTTGCAGTCGCGCTGGCCGAGTCCTTGAAGCGATTCGTCGATCGGCCGCACGACCGGGTCTTCTTCGTCAACAGTGGTGCAGAATCGGTCGAGGCCGCGATGAAGATCGCCCGCGCCGCGACGGGTCGGCCTGGCTTCGCATATTGGTCGAACGCGTTTCACGGGCTCACGCTCGGCGCTCTATCGCTCAATGGCGCAGACTGGCTGCGGCGAGGATTCGAACCACTGATCCCCGGATGTCGAGAAGTTCCGTTCTGCGATCTCGACCGCCTTCGAGACGCGCTCGGCGATGAATCCGTGGCGGCGTTCTTCTTCGAGCCGATCCAGGGCAAGGGTGTGATTCCTCATCCGCCGGGGGTGCTCAAGGAAGTTGCCGAGATCTGCCGTGACACCGGAACGCTTCTCGTCGCCGACGAGGTGCAGACCGGACTTGGCCGAGCCGGAGCGGCGCTCGCGAGCAGGGTGGATGGTGTCGAAGCGGACATCGTCTGTCTCTCCAAGGGGCTGTCGGCGGGTAGCGTCCCGGTCGGCGCGATCCTTGGGCGGGCGCCGATCTTCGACCGGGTGTTTGATTCGGTGGAACGTTCAGTGGTTCACAGTTCGACCTTCCGTGAGAATCCCTTGGCGATGACCACTGGTCTGGCGGTGCTCCACGTCCTTCGTGAGGAGCGTCTGGTCGAGCGTGCGGCAGAGACCGGCGACGCCCTGATTCGTGGGCTGCGACGCGTGGCCGCCGAAGTACCCGGGATCCGCGAGGTGCGCGGCCGCGGTCTCATGATCGGCATCGAGATTGATCCGTCGGCGCTCTCGATCGACATGCCGGGCCTTGCCCGACGGACACCGACGCTCGTGGCGCAGGCTCTGGTGATGCGTTTGTTGACTGAACATCGATTGCTCACGCAGTCGACGAGCAAGGGAAGCGGTGTGATCAAAGTCGTTCCGCCCCTCTTGATCTCCAACGAGGATGTCGACTGGATCGTCGAGGCGTTTCGATCGTCGCTGATCGAGATCGGCCGCGGGCGGGGTGCCGCGGTCCGTGGCTTGTTCGGGATGCTCCAGCGTGCTCCCGGAGTAGTGATCCGCGAGTCCCTTCTCTGATTCCGGCGGGTTGGACGATTCAGGCTGGCCTACGGCCTAGATCTGTGGCAGACTTGTTCATGGGTTCGAGTCGAAGGACCGAAGATTGGCTTGTCGCACGGATCCGTTCTCATCGCTGGAGCATTCCATGTCGCGTTACCTTGGCTCTTCGGGACAGCTGCGTGTCCTCTTCGTCATTGTCACCATGCTTCTGGCCGTGGACCGAGTCGCCATCGCCGCGATCGACGCCTTCGATCGAATGGCTGCCCTGCACATCGTCGATGCGCGGAAGCGGACGCTTGCGGCGTGTCACGAACGCGGCATCGAACTCCCGCCCGACTTTCTCGCATGGATCGACGGGGATCCGAGGCTGAAGGCTTCCGTCTACGGGTGTCGAGAAGATCCACTGCCGGTGTTGCTCGGACTCCGGTCGCTGGAGATCGATCTCGGCGCCGAGACGGTTCGCCAAGACTATCCCCAACTCGCGATCGCGTTTGCGATCACCGGTTCCTACGCGCCGCCAGGCGGCAAAGCATCCGGATGGAACGACGGAGACCGCGGGACTCTTGGTGACGATCTCCCTGACGTCTCTCCGCGACCCCCTTTGATGCTTGCATGTCCTGGCGATCCGCGGGTCCCCGTGGATACCAAGGATGCGACGCGGGATCTCGACGCGCTCGATCACGTCATCAACTTTCTTGAGGATCATCCCTGGGTCGAGGTGGAAGTCGAGGCCGAGGAATTTCCGCCGCTCGAATACGACGATCAAGGTGTGGCGAAGCCTCGCGGGAAGGCGGTCAAGGTCAGGAAGATGGTCAGCCGCGGGCTCGTCGGCGCCGACGTCATTGCTTCCGCCAAACTGCAAGATGAGTTCAACGCCTCCATGGTCGCGAACGGTCATCCCGAGATCCAAATCCGGTGCGGCGACGGCGTGGTGCATCGGAAGTCGACCGAGGCGGTGAAGGACAAGGATGTCCGGGCCTCCATCAAAGCAGCGCACGATCTCTTCCACGACGCGTATCGCGCCAAGGGGCGGATGCCTCAAGAGCGGGACGCGGCACCGACCGCGAGTGAATCGATGGCATGGTTCATCCGCAACGACCGCCACGATTTTTCGGGTACAGACCGGGTCTGGCCGCGATTCCCACTCGAAGCGCCGTGGCCGATTCTGATGATGCTCGTGGCTGACGACCAGCCGCTGCGGGAGCGTGAAGAGATCTGGAGCAGATATCGCGACCAAGGAGAGTTCAGGACGTATGGCGAGTACATCGGCGGCATCGCCCAGCAGTTCGACATGCAGTCGGCTCGCCGGGTGGGGCCGTTCTCCTTCAGCTATGGATCGATCCAGATGATGTGGAAGGACGGTGGGGTCTGCGGCACCATGGGGAACATTGGGGCGCGGACGCATCGGATCTGCGGGGTTCCTGCGTCGACCGCGGGCCAGCCCGGTCACTGCGCGATCGTGGTGATGGAGCAGGACCCGGCGACCGGGCGGTTCCGTTGTCGAGGCGGTCAGTACGCCACGGGCGGCGACGACGTAACCACCGTTCACGCGGGCTGGAACTACGACGATGTCGGCGGGCGACGTCCGATGGTGTTCCATCAGTCCGTGGCGTGGGCGGTGAATCACGATGCCGAGGCTTTCGTCGACGCGATGGTGCTTCGCCGGGCGTGGGATGATCTCGAGGCGGCGCCACGTGCTCGTCAGTGCGTTCGACTCATGAAGGCGACGATGGACCTGAACCCCTTCGCAATGCCCCTGGTCGATGCGGCCATCGCGGCGGCGCCCGACGCGATGACTGCAGTCGAAGTGCTCGATACCTTCGAAGCTGGCTTCGAACCCTATGCGGCAGAGGAATTTGACCTCTATCGTCGGACGGTCCGAGCGCTCGCCCATGCAAGAATGCTCGCGCTTCCTTCGCCTTCGACGCCGCGGGAAAACGAACGACTGCTCGAAGCGCTTGATCGACAAGGGTGCGAGGACGCCAGGCTGCTGGCGAGGTGTTGGAAGGATCTCGGCGGCGACGTCTTTCTCGAGGAGTGCCGGGCCGCAGCGGTCGTCTATCTTGACTCGCCGGAACGGACGACGGTCAAGAGAATGTCCCAGCGATTCGCTGGCACGGTCCGTGATTGGGGGCGGTCAGTGAAGACGGGCCGGCAGCGGGAGGCATGGGCCGAATCGTTGCTCGCGGAATTCGCGGGTCATGAACTGCTGCAGATCGGTCGAAAGACGGTGGTCGATCCGGCGTTCGTGGCCCTGTGCGGCTTTGCGGGGCGGCCGGTACCCGGCGTCGCAGAGCTCGAAGCGGCGAAGGCGTCTGGCGCGGCATAGCGGGCCGATCCAGATCTCCCCATCTCCCCGATGTGGTTTCTTCAGAGTCCTTGTCGAGCGGCGTTGGAGTAGATCCAGACGCCCAGGCCGAGCGTGAATGCGAGGTCGCCGTACATCGCGTGCTCGAGATCCGCGAGGAGTCCGCTCCGCCGTCGAAGCAGCGTCGAAGTGAAGATGACCCCACCGATGATTGTGATCATGACCGGCTCCCATCGATGCATGACGATATGCGCGAAACCGAAGGTGGTCCCA
Organism: uncultured Phycisphaera sp.; assembly: GCA_937919685.1. Taxonomy (GTDB): domain Bacteria; phylum Planctomycetota; class Phycisphaerae; order Phycisphaerales; family SM1A02; genus UBA12014. The sequence continues at coordinate 22,720 of CALFOM010000135.1, read as the reverse complement.
GCGACGAGCCACATCGTCACGCCGTTTCCAAAGAGCGACCGGTAGCGGTGGCAGACAAACGTCCGGAAGACAATGCCTTGGGGGACGACCGAAAGAAGTGGATAGAGCACCATCACCGCAGCCCACGCTCCGGTTCGATCCCGGGGGAACTTTAGGAACCACTCCGGTTCCATAAGCCACGCGAATCCTGCGAGTAGCGGCGCGAAGATCAGGAACCGTCCGATGACTCCAGGAATTCCCGCGGCCATGCTGGCGGCGCCCCAGAGCGTTCGACGATCCAGGCGATCGTCACGCCGAAGGAGCAGGAGGCAGGCGATCGCGGCAGCCCACAACACGGGTATTGGGGGGAGGAAGCCGGAGGGAAGGGCCGCGACGAGGATCGGCACGATCCAGAAGAACCCGACGAATTCCAGCCAGCGACGGAAGCGTGATGAGTCCGGGGACGATGCGGCCAACGGGCGGTCCGATCAGTAGTGGATGCGATCCGGCATCACGTGGTACGCCCGCCAGACTTCGAGCATCTCGGCCCGGCAGAGTTCGGTCGAGGGCAGCGGTCGGGCGTCGCCCGGGAGAGCGAGTGCCTCGGTGATGTGACGGTCGTCGAAGTCGCCGAACTCCAGCGCGTCGTCGTGATTCGAGGCGAATCGGATCGAGGCGACGCGGGCCCACCAGCACGCCGCGTAGCACATCGGGCACGGCTCTCCGGTGGTGTAGACGGTGCATCCTTCGAGCACGTGGGTGTCGAGAGACTTCGAGGCCATGCGGATCGCGACCATCTCCGCGTGGGCGGTCGGATCCCGGTCTTCGAGCACCTGATTCGCGGCCTCCGCGATGATCTCTCCATCTCGGACGATCACGCATCCGAAAGGACCGCCGGCCTTCGCTTCAAAAGCGTTGTGTCGGGCGAGTTCGATTGCTCGCCGCATGAATTTTAGATCGTCCTGCATCGGGCCTCCCGGTGATTCATTCGTTGGCCTTCGGAATCTCGATCAAGGTGTAGTAGGCGTCGGGATGGAGCAACGGTTCGCCCGCCTCGTCCCGCACCCCGTCGAGTCGGAGTTCGTGCACGTAGCCCGCGCGAAGGGGTTCGCAGATGAGGTTCACAGTGAGGTTATCACCGGAGACCTGGGCGAGTTTGACGGTCACGGGGGCGGTGTCGGTCTCCGGACTTCCGTAGGGCGAGTGAAGCAGGTAGGTGTAGCTCTTCATCGAGTAGTTCGAAGGTTCGCTCGCCGTCGCAGGATCCGCGGGGCGGGTGAAGGTGAGCCGGAAGCCCTGGGGCGTTGCTTCCATCGTTCGGATCTCGAATGGCGTCTCACCCGTCCATTCGAGACGTTGCATGCCGAATGGTCGAGTGCCCTTCGAACCCCATCCGCGATTGGTCATGCCTGCGATCAGCGAGCCGTCCTCGCCAATTTTCACGCGGATGATCCCGCACTCGAATCCACTGCGGAAGGGGAAGACGGCGCCCTGAACATGACCGTTCACTTCTTCGGTGAAGATTCGATAGACCGCGGCGTGGTGCTGGTCGCCCATGAAGGCCTGCCCCTTGAAGAACGGACCAAGGGTTCCCTCGGTGTCCCAGAGGACCTCGCCCGGACTCTTGCCGCATTTGTCATAGGGAAACCAGACAACCGGCATCTTGAAGTTGGGAATTCGCTTCGCGGCTTCGGGCATCGGGATGCCGTCCGGGATCTCGCCGGGGAACTCGACGAGCGATTCCGGCCGCTTGGTACTTGCGATCCCCCAGGGGTGCCCGTGGAAATCGCCGCGCTCGATGATGGACATCTTGCTTGCACCGCACCACTCGCCTTGATTGTCGGTGTAGTAAATGTTCGAGTCGGGGCCCATCGCGATGCCGCAGGGTGAGCGCAATCCGGCGGCTTCCGGGTGCATCACGCCGTCGCCATCAATCCGCATCGCCCAACCCCGCCAGTCCTTCTTGCCGAAGGGCTCGCTTCCGAAGGGGCGATTCAGCGTCAGCCAGAGGTCGCCATCCGCTTCGAAGACTGGGCCGAAGGTGTATTCGTGGTAGTTGCCGCTGATCGCCCAGTCGTCGCAGATGGTTTCGATCCGGTCGGCGCGCCAGTCGCCGTTTTCGTCGGCCATCCTCGAGACCTCGCCTCGTTGCGCGACGTACACGGGACCGTTCCAAGATTCGCCGGCGGCGATCGCGGCTCGACGCTTTGCGTCATCTTTCGGATGAACCGCGAGTCCGAGGGGTTCTTGAAGGCCATCGGTGTACTTGATGAATCGCACGCGGTGGGGGTCGTTCGCGGTGGCTTCATCCTCGGGACTTCCAGCCAGCACGGCGACGGAGGGTGCGGGGTCGTAGGCGTTCTCGATGATCCAGACGTCGCCTCGGCGGGTGGAAGTCATCACCCGTCCACCACCTAACGGGAGGATGCCGCCGACTTCGTGGGCCACGCCGTCGGGTTCCGGCACGTCGATGAATCGCCAGTAGTCGGACTCGTCAGCGGCGGTCGCGGCGGAGGTCAGCAGGGCGGCGCACATCAGTGATTGAAGTCGGCACGCCGATCGAGAGGGTCGACTCTGGTTGGTACTTGACGGATTCATGTTTCGCTCCAGGCTTGCTTCGTTTGAGTCTGCGTGTTCGATTGGGAGAGAGGCGTGTCGCGTCACCAGGATAATTCCACGTCGAAGGCGCCTTCGAAGGCGATGTCCTCTCGCCCGACCATGCTCAATGGAACCTTCACGAGCAGCTCCATGCCGCCGCCGGGCAACGCTCGAACGAATGACTCCGCCCCGGTGATCCGCAGCATTCGTTCGTCATTGACGGTCCAGACGCGCTCCCGGCCCTCGCCGCCGGCGGGAACGATCGACGCCGCCACCGCGGCTCTCATATAGAGGTCGCCTCGTCCTTCGTCGCTTCCGACGGTGAAGCGTCGAATGAGTCGTGTTCCACCTTCGGCAAGGCGGGGAATCGGCGTCTCGGTGATTCGTACGCCATCGAGTTCGCTGTTGAAGGCGGGGCGCCGGTCCCGGTTCCGCGTGGTTCCTGCGAACCTCCAGGCGCCGTTGCGGACGCCCGCGGCATCGCGAGCGAAGGGTTCGGGCCAAGCCTCGTCTCGGGTCGCCAGCACCGCGATCGCCGGACCCGCGGGCATCTGCAGCGTCGAACGGCCTTCGGGGTGTTCTAACTGACCGGCCCGGCCGCGCCAGGTACCCTCCGCGTCCATGAAACCGCCTCGCCAGGCTTTGGCAAGTCGAGCGTGCTCGGCGTCCCAGGCGTAGTGCACATTTTCGGGCAGGCCGACGGCGATGGTCCTCGGGCTCACGTCACGCATGAATGTTCCGAAGAGGATCGGCTCGTCGATCGGGATCAATGCGTACTCGCCCGCATCTGGAACCACGCCCTTCGGCAGTGGCATCGACTCGCCGAGCGAAAGGTAGGCGCGGATGGCGTCGGCTTGTTTCTCCGGATCGCCGCCGAGGTATTCCGGGAAGATCCGCTCGGTGCCTCCGTTGCCCCAGAAGGCCGTCATGCGGGTTCCGGGATTGGATTTCTGCGGATCGAGGAGGTGCTTTCTGAACCAGCCGGGACGAATTCGGGCGTGCATCGAAGCGAGATCCACTGCCGGGACGCCCAGTGCCGGATGACCGGCGACCGTGTGGCATTGCACGCACGAGACGCCTTCAACGCCGGTGAGGGCGTGTCCGGCCGCGACCCGGGCATCATCGAAGATCGGTTCACGGCCATCGGCGGCGATGGCGTCGGCGGCGACAAAGTGGACCACAAGATCGTCGGTCTGCTCGGAACCGAAGACCGGCATACGAGCCTTCATGTACGGGCGAACCTTGTCGCCATTTGCCAGCGTGCTTCGCAGTGCGCTCAGTTGCAACTTGTTGCCGACGCCGTCGAGGGCGGGTGGGATGCGGCCTTCGTCGCCGAGTTCGGCGTCGTCGTTGCCGGCGAATCGGGTTTGGGCTTCAGGGCTCGGTCCGCCGACGTCGGGACGGGAATGACAGGCGATGCAGTTCAGTCGCGTCATGGTGTGCACGACGGCGAGATCGGCGGGAAGCGGTTCGTCGAGCGCGGCGACGTTCTTGATCAGTTCGTCGAGCAGTCCACGCTCCGATTCGGTGAAGCCGTAATCCGGAGCCGCTGCCGGGACCGCCTCGGCGAGGCAACCTCGTCCGGCGATCAACAAGGACAACGGCGCGATGTTTGCCAGTTCGCCGAGCTTCGGCATCTTTGGCACATGGCAGGTGCCGCATCCGGTCTTGGCAAATCGGACCATTCCTCGCTGGATTGATTCATCGTCGAGTTCGAAGCGGTCCCAGTCGGGCGCGAGGACGGTGGCATCACTAAAGAAGGCCTCGGCGGGGATCGGTTGCCGAGCGATGCCGGGTCCACTCCAGGAAAGCGAGAGTTCTTCGCCGCCGGAGGCTTCGAAGAGTCCGATGTCGATCGCGTGTCGCCCCTCGTCGAGGGTGGCCGAGCCTCGCTTCATCGCGGCGCCGTGAATGCCGCCGTTGTCGACGACCATCTTCCCGTCGATCTTGAGCCCCGAGCCGTCATCCGACGTGAGATAGAAGTTCCAGACCCCGGTGGTCGGAATCTCAATCTCCCCGGAAAGGCGAAGTCCGAAGGTGTCTTGGCCAGCGTACGGGCCGATGCCGGGGATGGGCACTCGAATCGGGTCGACCGTGCCGCCCACTTCGTCAATCGGGCCCACACCATCGAAGTCGCCGTCGAAGTACTGGAGTTGCAACCCCGGCCGCGACGCGATCGTCTCCAGCACCCCGTCGCCGGCGAGCAGATAGGCGGCGAGGGACGACGCTTCGTCGTCGGTCAGATTGAGCGATGGCATTCTTCCGCCGGGATGAACCGCCAGTGGATTGGCCAAATAGGTCGTCAGGCTGCCGTGGGTCCAGGACGTCGTCAGATCTTCGAGGCCGACCGCAGTCGCCGGATCGACGCCATGGCAGGCGGTGCAGCCGACGGATCGCCAGATCGTCGAGCCTTGGGAGATCTGAGCGGACGAGACTTCCATCGCAGCGGCCAGCGGATCGATTGGGCCTCCCTGGCTCACCAAAAAGTTAACCAATTCCTCCACTGCGGCACGCTTCTCCGCCGCTTCGAGTCCGTGCAAGAGGTCGGGCATTCGGAGTCCAAGTTCGCCTCCATGGGCGCCGATCCGTTGACGGATCGCATCCGGCGAGAGTCTCGATCCGATGCCGGTCTCGCCGAGGATCTGCGGAGCCTGGCTGACGCCGAGTCGGCGGACGGTATCTGGACCGGCAGTGTGGCATGCCGTGCAGGACGAGTCCGCGGCGAGTATCTCGCCGGCGACCGATCGCCAGGATGCCGACGCGGATGTCGTCGCTGGTCCGGTGGTTGGCTCGCCGCACCCGGTGAGAAAAATGGCCACGCCGCCCGCGAACATCTTGAAAAGGTTCGAGGCTGACTCCTTGCGACGGCTCTGATCATTCAGGATTCGGATGTTCAAGTGTCACTCCGGGGTGGTTGGGGGCTCAACAATGGTACCGATGGGACGTGGGGAAGCCGCGAGGGGAAATAGGAGATTTGATTCTCGGGTTTTCGATGCCGTTGGTTCCAATGGGGGCGATGGGCCGAGTACCGTGCGTCCCATGAAGGCCCCAGCGCGAAGAACTGAATCAGCGAATCCGGGATGCCGAGCCGCCTACGGCTTGTTCCGGAGCCAAACTCTGCCTTGCTTGGTCTCGTGTCTGGTCCTCGGATCGACCGGTTGCATGGTCGGGCCCGATCCGACGCCGCCGACGACGGTGAATCCAGACTCTTGGCACGCGGAATTGGTGGAAGGCGTCTCTCGTGAGCGTGTCGACCCCGGTGCCTGGTGGAAACGATTCAATGACCCCATGCTGGTCGAGTTGATCGCGGTCGCAGAACGGAAAAATCTCGATCTGCGGACGGCCGCCAGCCGTATCCGGGAAGCGAGGTCACGCTACGGCATCGCCGCCGCCGACCTCTATCCTCAGATCTCGGCCGGAGCGGACGCGGACTTCGTCGCAGGAAGCCAGCTCAGCAGCGATTCCTTCGGGTCCGAATCGACCAACTTCTACAGCGCCGATCTCGACTTCGGGTGGGAGATTGATCTGTGGGGCAAGGTCCGTCGATCGATGCAGGCCGCGGAGTTCGATGTGCTCGCAGAGATCGAGAATTCCCGCGATCTGCTCATCACCATTCGGGCTGAGGTTGCTCGGAGTTACGTGGAGGGAAGATCGCTTCAGGATCAGATGAAGTCTCTTCAGAGCATTATCGAATCGCAGGCCGAGACGCTCTCGCTGGCGAAGAAGCAGTATCAGCAGGGTGTGGTGACCGAGTTTTCGGTGCTTCAGGCCGAGGCTCAGCTCCAGGTCGCGGAGGCCAGACTCCCCGCATTGCAGTACGAATTCGCGACGGCGATCAATCGCCTCTCGGTTCTGCTCGCCGAACCGCCGGGACCTTTACAGGACCGCTTCGCCGCGACCGCGGAGGAGTTGGGTGTCCCGCTGCCGCCGGCCACTATCGCGGTCGGCATTCCGGCGGACGTGATCCGGCGTCGGCCGGACATTCGAGCCGCGGAACGCACCTTGGGAGCAGCGGCAGCGAACATCGGAGTCGCCGAGGCCGCGTTGTTTCCCTCGCTGAAGTTGACTGGTCAGGGCGGATATAGCAGCACGGAATTCGACCAACTGATCTCGCCGGATAATCTTGGTGGGCTGTTCGGCATCCAGATCAGCTGGCCGGTCTTCACGGCGGGCCGCCTTCGCTCGGTCGTCGACGTGCGGAACGAGCAGGCCTATCAGGCGTTGCTCTCCTACGAATCCACGGTGCTCAACGCGATCGCGGACGTCGAGACGGCCTTGGTCGCGTATGGATCAAGCCTTCGAGAACAGTCGAGACTCGTCGATGCCGTTTCGGCCTACGACCGGGCCGCCACCTTGGCGACGGATCGATTGGCTCGCGGCGTCTCGGATCTTGAGTCGCTCTTGAATCTGGAGCGAGAACTGCTTGCGGTACAGCAGCAGCTTGCGGTGGTGAACGGACAGGTCGCTTCCAATGCAGTCGGCCTCTACAAGGCTCTGGGGGGATCTTGGAACATCGAGGAAAACACGCTGGACGTCACGGCAGCAGCCGGAACGGCGGAGGAAGCAGGATGATGACGACGATGCTCAACCCGAAGGCCTTCGGATTCGTGGCCGCCGCCGGGCTCTCCGTGGCGGTGGTAGCGACTGGTTGCGGTCGGAAGGCGGCGCAGGCCGCCCCGAAACCGCCGGTCCTTGAAGTGACGTCGGTCAACGCGGAAACGATGGATGTTCCAGACCTTCGGCGGTATCCGGGCAACACCGAGGCGGTCCAGCAGGTCACGCTCGAGGCTCGGGTCCAGGGCTTTCTCGAGCAGCGGCTCTTCGAGGAGGGGACGTCGGTCACTGCCGGCCAGACGCTCTTCATCATCGAGCAGCCTCCCTATGAAGCGGTGGTTCTCGAAGCTCAGGGGCAGTTGCTTTCGGCGGAGGCGGCGTTCGACTACGCCCGGAGCGAGTACGCGCGAAATGAGCCGCTGGTCGCATCTGGCGCGATCTCCGCCCAGAACTTCGATCAATACCGATCGAATCTTGAGTCGGCCGCGGCTCAGGTGCAGGTCGCAGAGGCCAGCCTCATTAGCGCCCAGATCAATCTGGGGTACACCGAAGTGACGGCGCCGTTCGACGGTCGGATCGGTCGTCGCCTCGTCGACGTCGGCAACCTCGTCGGGCCGGGCGTCCACGAGAATCTCGCAGTGCTGGTCGATCTTGATCCCATGCGGGTGGTCTTCCAGCCGGCGGGTACCGAACTTCCCGACTTCCTCGCGGTCTGGCCGTCGACCAAGGTCGGCGTCACGGTCACGGTGAACGGGGTCAGCACGACCATGACCTTCGAAGGCGACGTCGACCTCGTCGACAATGAGGCGGCGGTCGACAGTTCGACCTTCATCGCAAGGGCATCCTTCCCGAACACCGATCTCAAGCTCGTCCCCGGATTGTTCGCAGAGATCGAAGTGGATCTCGGGGCCCTGAAGAACCAGATCGTGGTTCCCGTCGAGGCGATCCAGAGCGAACCGCAGCAGGCTTACGTCTGGACGATCAAGGACAACAAGCTCGTCAGGGCCAATGTCACGCTCGGTCCGCAGTGGAAGGAATTGCGGGTGATCACCGGTCTCGAACCCGGAATCCCGGTCGTCGTGGAAGGCAATCCCTACCGGATGAAGACCGACGTCGCGGTCCGGTCCAAGAACTTGTCACTCGAGGCTTGGCGGAAGGAAGTCGCTGACCAGCAGGCGGCGAAGGCGAACAAAACCGTGGGCGGGAGTCATCCAGCCCAGACCCACACCGCAAAGCACGGCGTCGAGCCGACGGCCGCGACCGGCCATGAGAGCGACTCCAAGTGAATCAGCATCGGCTCATCCAGACCCGGAGTGACGCGTGACCCGTTTCTTCATCGCCCGTCCGATCTTCGCTAGTTCGATCGCGATCCTCATGGTCGTGATTGGTTTGGTCTCGATCTTCACACTTCCGATTTCGCTGTTCCCGCCGATCGTCCCTCCGACGGTACAGGTCACCGCGGGTTACCCCGGGGCCAGCGCAGAGGTCGTGGCGAGGGTGATCACCACGCCGCTCGAGCAGCAGATCAATGGTGTCGAGGGCATGATCTACATTGCCAGCAACTCGACGTCGAATGGCGCGAGTTCGATCACGGTCACCTTCGAAGTCGGGTACGACGTCGACATCGCCGCCGTCGACATCCAGAACAAGGTGCAGACCGCCATCGGTCAGTTGCCGGACGTTACGCAGCGATCTGGTGTGGCGATCAACAAGGCCGAGAGCGACATCACCTGTCTGCTCACCTTGCACGACACCACCGGCAACTACGACAGTTCCTTCCTCGGGAACTGGGCGCAGATCAACATGGTTGATGCGCTAAATCGCTTGCCGGGCGCCGGGCAGGTCACCAACTTTGGACTGCTCGAGTATTCGATTCGTATCTGGCTCGACCCGGACAAGATGGCTTCGATTGGGATCACGCCCAATGACGTGGTCAACGCGGTCAAGGCACAGAATGTCGATATCGCGGCCGGGCAGGTCGGGGCGCCCCCGATTCCGGAGTCAATGGCGTTCACCTACCAGTTGACGACGCAGGGTCAGTTGAAGGAGGCAGAGGACTTCAACGACATCGTGGTCGCAGTCCGCGATGGCAGTGTCATTCAGATCAAGGACATTGGCCGTGTGGAACTCGGGGCACAGTCGTACGCCTCGTCGACGACCTACCAGAACAAGCCTACGGCTCTGCTGGGGATTTTTCAGCGGTCCGGAGCGAACGCGATCCAGCTCAGCAACCAGATTAATGCATTGATCGACGAGATGGAGAAGAAGGGGCGATTCCCCGACGGCGTCAAGGCCCTGATTACCTACGACAGCACCGACTTCGTGAAGGACAGCATGTCCGATCTCGTCGTGACGCTGCTGGAGGCGATCGGTCTCGTGGTTATCGTCGTCTTCGTCTTCCTCCAGAGCTGGCGGACGACGATCATTCCGATTATCGCGATCCCGGTTTCGCTCGTGGCGACCTTCGCCGTACTCGCCGCGTTTGGTTTTTCTATCAACACGCTCACGCTGCTTGGCCTGGTCCTCGCGGTCGGGCTGGTGGTCGATGACGCGATCGTCGTGGTGGAGAACGTAGAGCGACAGTTGGAGGCGGGATTGGGGCGTCGCGATGCCGCGATCGCCGCGATGAAAGAGGTCACGCCGCCGATCGTTGCGACCACCGCGGTCCTGTTGGCGGTCTTCGTGCCGACCGCCTTCATGCCGGGTATCGCTGGTCAGTTGTACAACCAGTTCGCGTTGACCATCGCTTTCTCCGTTGCGATCTCTGCGTTCAATTCGCTCAGCCTGAGTCCGGCTCTCTCCGGGGTGCTGCTCCGGCATACCGCACGAGAGGATCGCGCCAAACCGTTCCGGATCTTCAATGAAGCGTTCGATTCGGTCTCCACTGGATTCAGCCGTTTCGTCGGCATGCTGGGACGGAAGTTGTGGTGGGCGGTGCTCATCGCCTTCGTGGCGCTGATCCTGCTGACTTTCAACCGTTTCAAGGAGACGCCGACCGGCTTCGTTCCCGAAGAAGACCAGGGTTGGTTCTTCGTGTTCGTGGCGCTTCCGAGCGGCTCGTCGCTTGAGCGCACGGAAGAAGCCTGCGCAGGCGCGGCCTCCATTCTGATGGATACGCCAGGGGTCCAGTACGTCAACACGGTCGCTGGCTACAACTTCTTGGATGCTTACGCTGATTCGGCGACCGGCGTGGTCTTCGCGATCCTCGATCCCTTCGCGGAACGCACCGTGAATGACGAGCAGGTCCCCGGGATCATCAAGAAGTCACTCAGTAACCTGCTCGCGGTCGAGGGTGCCACCTGCATCCCCATCAATCCGCCCGCGATTCCGGGGCTTGGTTCGACGGGTGGATTCCAGTTCGAGATCCTTGATCAACTCGGCCAAGGTTCCGACGCGTTGCTCGCGGCGACCTTGGAGTTTATCGAGAAGGCTGAAGCGACTCCGGAAATCGGCAAGCTGCTCTGTGATTTCAAGACCGATGTTCCGCAGGTCAATCTCGACATCGATCGCGTGGAAGCGACCCGGCTCGGCCTCGAAATGTCCGACGTGTTCCAGACGCTTCAGGTCCACCTAGGTGGCTATTACGTCAATAACTGGAACAAGTTCAATCAGGTCTATCAGGTGAACCTTCAGGCCGAAGGCGCAGACCGCATGACCTTCGCGGACATTCTCGACCTCCGCGTCGCGAACAAGCAGGGCGATCAGATTCCCCTTTCGCAGTTCGTGAAGCTCGAGCAGCAGGCGGGGCCGATGAACATCGCTCACTACAACCTCTTTGAATCTGCCCAGATCATCGGCGGTCCGGCGAAGGGCAAATCGGGCGGCGAAGCCGTGGTCGCCATGATGAAGGTGGCCGAGGAGGTCCTCGCGCCGAACGGATGGGGATTCCAATGGACCGGAACGGTCTATCAGCAGATCAAGGTCGGAAACATCGCCCCGATGATCTTCGGCCTCTCATTGATCACCATCTTCCTCGTGCTGGCGGCGCTCTATGAGAGTTGGGCGATGCCGTTCGTCATCCTGCTCTCGGTTCCGCTGGCGGTTCTCGGGGCCTTGATCGCGTTGGACATCCGTGAACTTCCGCTCGACGTCTACGGCCAGATCGGACTGCTGATGCTGGTCGGACTGGCGGCGAAAAACGCGATTCTGATTGTGGAGTTTGCCAAGACGCTGCGTGAAGATGGATGGGGGATCGTGGAAGCTGCGATGGAGGCGGTTCGCCTTCGGCTTCGCCCGATTCTCATGACCGCCTTCGCTTTTATTCTCGGAGTCGTGCCGCTGGTGATCGCCACTGGGCCGGGCGCGAATGCAAGGCATTCGATCGGCACCACCGTCTTCGGCGGCATGATCGCGTCGACGTTTTTGAGTTTGCTGGTCGTTCCGGTGATCTACATCGTGGTCGAATTCGCTCGCGAGCGGGTCTTCGGAGTGCGTGAGGTTGATTCCCCTCCCAGCGAATCGACTCCCGACCGCCCCCTCTAAACGCCCTTTGCTGCATCGTGCGGGTATTCGACACGATCCGTGGATCGGTACTTGCGGGCTCGTCCCGTTTGGGTACCGTCGGGGAATGAAGAAACCAACCAGATCGAGTCGCCGCGAGTTTCTCGCCGCCTCCGCGGTGGGGGCCGCAGGGGCCATGCTCCCGTCTCGCGCCACGACTGCGGCACAGGATGCGGCGTCCAAGCCCGGTTCGAATCCAGCCCCGGTTTCGGCGTCCGCGGACGACCTTCGAATCGCCGTGGTCGGACTTCGAGGCCGAGGGTGGAATCACACGATGGGATTCTCGCGGCTGCCCGGCGTTCGGGTGGTGGCGATCTGCGACGTCGATTCGGAAGTGCTTGCGCGGCGGGCGGCGGAATGCGCGGCGGGTGGAGAAAACCGCCCGGGCTTCGAGGTCGAGACGACCGGCGACATCCGCACGCTCCTCGACCGTGACGACATCGATGTCATCTCCATCGCCACGCCCAATCACACTCATTCGATGCTCGCCTGCTGGGCGCTCGACGCGGGAAAGCACGTCTACTGCGAGAAGCCGGTCTCCCACGTGGTCGAAGAAGGTCAGCGGATCGTCGACGCCGCAAAGCGGAGCGGTCGAATCTGCGCGAGCGGAACCCAGGGGCGATCAGCGTCAAGTGTTCAATCTGCGATCGAATTCGTGCATTCTGGCGGACTGGGCAAGGTGCATTGTTCTCGTGGCCTTTGTTACAAGCCTCGTCGATCGATCGGCGTGAACAAGGGTCCGCAGTTCGTGCCCGCAACCGTCGACTACGACCGTTGGCTCGGGCCGGTGGCGTACCAGCCGCTGGATCGACGGCAACTTCATTACGACTGGCACTGGAATTTGCAGACCGGCAATGGCGATCTCGGAAATCAGGGGATTCACCAGATGGACATCGCCCGCTGGGCACTGAATCGCGGCAGCATGCCGAATGCCGTCGCGTCCGTCGGCGGCCGACTCGGTTACGAGGATGCGGGCAATTCGCCGAATACTCAGGTCGCGGTCTTCGACTGCGGCGAGGCGCCGCTGGTATTCGAAGTTCGCGGCCTGCCCAAGGACAAAGCTTCGCAGTCCGGCAAATGGGAGATGGATCGCTACGAAGGGCAATCGATCGGCAATATTGTCCATGGCGAGAACGGCATGGTTCGGATCTCCAACTCGTATTCCTGGGCTGATTTCATCGATCGCGATGGCAAGAAGCAGCAGGAGTGGAAGGGCGGTGGGGATCATTTCGCGAACTTCGTGGAAGCGGTTCGCGCCAATGACGAGGCCATTTTGGCCGCACCCATCGTCGAAGGTCATCTTTCATCAGCGTTCTGCCATCTGGGCATTCTTTCACATCAACTCGGAAACGCAGCGACTCCCTCGGAGATCGACGCGGCATGGGCCGACGACGAAATCGCGACGGAGGCGTGGCGCCGCATGCGATCGCATGTGGCCGCCAACCTTGTCGACTTGTCAGCGACGCCGGTGGTGTTGGGAAGACCGTTGCGGGTTCGGGCCTCGGGAGATGCGATTACCGGTGATCCCGAAGCGACCGCGATGTTATTCCGGAATTGTCGCGAGCCCTATTCTTTCTGAATTCGATCGCCAGAGGCCGGCGACAGTGGAGTGATGTATGTCGGGAATCCCGGACCGGAATCGGCGTGACTTTCTTGCTTCTTCTGCGGCGATGCTGGTCGCCGGGCCGGCCGCATTCGCTGCCTCCGCCCGGGCCGCATCCGAAGTGTGCGGCGCAAGGCCTTTTTCATTCTCCTTCGGGATGGTCACGTACCTCTGGGGAACCGACCTTTCGCTTTCGGAACTCATCAATACCTGCGAAACCAGCGGTCTGGAAGGCGTTGAACTGCGGACCACGCATCGGCATGGTGTCGAACGCTCCTTGAGCGCCGAGGCGCGTCAGGAAGTCCGGAAGCGATTCGCCGATTCGCCGGTGGTGATGGTCGGAATCGGAAGCGATGAACGCTTTGACTCGCCTGACCCGGAGCGGCTCGCTGCCGCGAAGCAGGCTACGAGGGAGTTTCTCGAACTCTCGGCGTCGGTCGGTGGAACGGGAGTCAAGGTCAAGCCAGATTCGTTCCATCAGGGGGTCAGTCAGGCGACAACGATTGAGCAGATCGGACGGAGCCTCGCGGAACTCGCGCCGATGGCGGCGGATCTCGGACAGGAACTTCGGCTGGAGGTCCATGGACAGTGTCAGGATCCGAGGATCATCGAGAGAATCGTCCAGATCGCTGATCATCCCGCGATCCGGGTCTGTTGGAACTCCAACGCTCGCGACCTTCGTGGCGAGGGATTCCAGCGGAATTACCAACGGCTTCGCCCGTACTTCGGTGGGACGCTCCATGTCCGAGAGCTCGGCGACGAGCGATATCCGTTCGCGGATCTCTTGGAGCTCCTCGTCCGAGACGAATACGCCGGAACGGTCTTGCTCGAAGCGCATTCGCCGCCGCCGCGGCATCGAGTCTCGGCGCTGGCGAACCAAAGAGCGGTGATCGATGAAATGGCGAGGCGGGCCACGGTCGTCGTAGACGATGCGCCGTTGCCGGTGGTCATCGCGGCTCAGCGAAGATCGCCCGGTCGGTTCGACGTTCGTGCGGGCGACGAGCTCTTCGGCACCGTTCGGTTGGGAAGCGAGGATCGCACGCCGACGATGTTTCCGCTCCACGCGCCCGGAAGAAGGCTTGCGATCCGGGCGTTCCCATTTGAGCATCGCCCCGGTGAGTCGTCCGATCATCCGCACCATCGCGGCCTCTGGTTTGCCCATGGTGACGTTGATGGCCACGACTTCTGGCATGACGAGGCCTGTCGCGTCGAGGTGCGGGAGACCGTAGTCGACGGCGACACCATTCGTTTTACCGCAGACTGGTTGGCCGATGGCCAGCATCTTGCCGTCGAGTCGAGGGCGATGCGATTTTCCGCGACGCCTTCGCGGCGGCGAATTGAGGTGGCCATCGAGTTGACGCCCATCGCGGATGCGATGACGCTCGGGGATACCAAGGAAGGTTCGTTCGCGTTGAGACTAGCGCCGACGCTTCGGGTCGAGGGGCCGGAGGCCCTCGGTCGTCTCGAGAATGCGGAGGGCCTTCTCGATGGCGAATGCTGGGGTCGGCGATCGAGATCGATCGTCGCCGAAGGTCCGATCGACGGGCGCCTGGTTCGCGTGGAGATCGTCGACGCGAACGGGAATCCTCGGCATCTGACTTGGTGGCACGCCCGAAAGTACGGTCTTCTGGCCGCCAATCCCTTCGGCCGTCGCGCCTTCGAGGGTCGCGGAGAATCTGGCGCCATGACGATCACGCGGGCATCGCCGTTGCGTCTTCGGTATGCCGTCAATCTCGAGACGGGCTTGAAATCCGGCGCGGAAGACGTCTGAGTCTTACCACCCTCCTGATTCTTCAATCAACCACCCCGCCGGCGAGCCCATCAGGATCCGTCTGTCTCATGTCTCTGCTTCCTGGGGTGAGGCTAGTCACCGTGCGGGCGTTTATTTTTTTCGAGGGACTTGGGTCCGGTCAGTTTCGGCTCGTACCATGTGCTCATGCCTCCCCGAGTGATTAGCCTTCTCCCCTCCGCCACCGAAGTCCTCTGCGCCATCGGCGGCGAGTCGCTCTTGGTCGGTCGAAGCCACGAGTGCGATTTCCCCCATTCGATCGCAGACCGTCCGGTGCTGACCGCCGCCCGTACCACGGCGACCACCAGCGCCGAGATTGATGCCCAGGTCAGGGCGGCTCTGAATGATCGCGAGGGTGAAGAAAGCGTTTCGGCGAGCCTGTACCACCTTGATGCTGATCTGCTCGTCTCGCTCAAGCCCGACATCATTCTGACTCAGGACCTCTGCGACGTCTGCTCGATCGATCTCGCGACGGTTCGAGCGATTGCCGCGGGGATGCCCGCGCCCCCCGAGATCGTGAGCCTCGACCCACATACGCTCATGGACGTTTTCGACGATCTCTTGAAGGTCGGCGGCGCGGTCGGACTCGAACGAGAGGCCGAGTTCGCGGTGGTCCGGGCGCGAGACGGCTACTGGTCTGCGGTTGATTTCGTCAACCAATACGTCCCGGGACCAGAGACGCTCTTCTTGGAGTGGACGGACCCACCATTCGTCGGCGGTCACTGGACTCCAGGCCTCATCGAAGACGCGGGCGGAACGCACTCACTCAATACCGTGGGGTCGAAAAGCAGGCAGGTGACGCCCGAGGACATTGTGGCGGCGCAACCCGAGCGGGTGATCATCTGCCCGTGCGGGTACGACCTGGCGGCAATTCGGCGAGACCTTCCCGCATTGCAGGCCGCCGACTGGTGGAACGCGTTGCCGGCGGTCGCCGGTGGTGATCCGAACGCGGTGGTGATGGTCGATGGCAATGCGATGTTCAATCGGCCCGGTCCGCGCCTCGTGGATGCGTTTCGCTGGTTGGTGAGTTGGCTCAATGACCGGCCTGAGGTCCTCCCCGCTGATTTTCCGGTGGAAACCGTCACCGCGTCGCGTTGACGGGCAAGATCCTCCGGGCTGCCCCTTCGGCAGGAGGAACCGCCCTGCGTGTCTCAATAACAGAGATTGAGGCCGGGAAACGCGGCCAGATCCCTCGTTGGAACGGCACAGGACTTGCGACTTGAAAGGTCGCATCGGCATCCTGCGAACCTGAATCGCGATGCCGGGAATGGAGTCAACGATATGCAGATGGATCGATTCACAACCCTCGCCCAAGAGGTCCTTTCGAACGCTCAGTCGCTCTCGACCGGGCGGAGTCACGCCGAACTCACGCCGCTCCACATTCTGGCCTCGATGTTCGCGGATCGGAACGGGGTCGCCTCGTCGATACTCGCCAAGTCGGGCCTTCAGCCCGAACGAGTCCGCGACGTCGCAGAGGCCGAACTCGCCCGTCAGCCACAGGCGAGCGGAACGCAGCCGAGAACCGCGAACGCCACGATGCAGGTTCTGCAGCGGGGGGAGAAGGAAGCGAAGGATCGGAAGGATGCCTACGTGTCCACCGAGCATCTCCTGCTCGCCCTGATGGAAGTCCCGAGCGCGGCGAAGGAGGTGCTTTCGAGTTGCGGGGCGAAACGCCAGAACATCGATGCCTCGATCACCGCGATCCGGAAGGCATCCGGCGTGACCCAGGTCAACGATGCCGATGCCGAGAACAATTTCGAGGCGCTCAAGAAGTACGCCATCGATCTCAACGATCGGGCCGCCGCCGGGAAGATCGACCCGGTCATCGGTCGCGACGAAGAAATCCGACGGTGCATGCAGGTGCTGTCGCGGCGAACCAAGAACAACCCCGTGCTCATCGGGGAGCCCGGCGTCGGCAAGACTGCGATCGCAGAAGGGCTGGCCATCCGGATCGTCGACCACGACTGTCCGGAAGGGATGCGACATGCGCGGATCATGGCACTCGATGTGGGCCAGTTGCTCGCGGGAGCCAAGTTTCGGGGTGAGTTCGAGGAACGCCTGAAGGCGGTGCTTCGCGAGGTCGCCGCGGCCGAAGGTTCGATCATTCTCTTCATCGATGAGCTCCACACCATCGTCGGCGCCGGACAGGCCGAGGGAGCGGTGAGCGCGGGCAATCTTCTGAAGCCGGCGCTCGCCCGCGGCGAACTCCGTTGCATCGGTGCGACCACGCTCGACGAGTATCGCAAGCACATCGAAAAGGACGCGGCGTTCGCCCGCCGGTTCCAGCCGGTCTTGGTCAAGGAACCGAGCGTCGAAGACACCATCGCCATCCTTCGGGGGCTGAAGCCTCGCTACGAAGCGCATCACGGCATCCGAATCCAGGACGGAGCGTTGGTCAGCGCCGCTCGGTTGAGCGAGCGGTACATCAGTGATCGATTCCTGCCGGACAAAGCGATCGACTTGCTCGACGAGGCGAGTTCCAAATTGCGGATCGAGAATGATTCGATGCCGACCGAACTCGACGAGCTGAGGCGGCGGATCATGCAGTTGGAGATTGAACGGGAAGCGTTGAAGCGAGAGAGTGTGAAGGACCAGGATGCCCGCAAACGGCTCGGCGTCATCGTCGAGGAACTTGCCTCGCTCGAAGAGCGGAATCAAGGGTTGACCGCCAAGTGGGAGATCGAGAAGGGGGATCTCGACCTGATCAAGCAAGTGAAGGCCGAGATCGATCGAAAGCACACGGAACTCGAGCAGGCGAAGCGACTCGGCGACTTCGAGGCCGCGAGTCGGATTCAGTACGGCGACCTCCGCCATCTCGACGAGCAGTTGCTCGCCGCGGAGAAATCGCTGCACGAACGACAGGAGTCGGGCGATTCTTTGGTGAAAGAAGAAGTCGACAGCGAGCAGATCGCTGCAGTCATCGCCCGATGGACGGGCATCCCCGTCGACCGCTTGGTCGAAGGGGAACGAGAAAAGCTGCTTCGAATGGAGTCGGTGCTCGAAGGCCGGGTGGTCGGCCAGGACCAGGCGGTCCGGGCGGTCAGCGAAGCGGTTCGCCGCAGTCGCGCCGGGCTCGGTGAGGCAAGCCGGCCGATCGGGTCCTTTCTCTTCCTCGGCCCCACCGGCGTCGGCAAGACTGAGCTCTGCAAAGCGTTGGCCTCATTCCTCTTCGACACTGAAGACGCCATGATTCGTATCGATATGAGCGAATACATGGAGCAGCATGCGGTGGCGAGGCTGATCGGAGCGCCTCCGGGATACGTCGGGTACGAGGACGGCGGGCGATTGACGGAATCCGTCCGGAGGCGACCGTATTCGGTGGTTCTCTTTGACGAGATGGAGAAGGCCCATCCGGACGTGAGCAACGTGCTGCTGCAGGTTCTTGATGACGGGCGTCTCACCGACGGGCAGGGGCGAACCGTCGATTTCTCGAACACCATCGTGGTGATGACCAGCAACATCGGAAGTCACAAGATTCTCGAGATGTCCGAAGCCGGGGCGGTACACGAAGAAATCGAAGCGCACGTCAAGGAGGCGATGAAGCAGCATCTACGGCCCGAGTTGATCAATCGGATCGACGACATCGTGATCTTCCAGCAACTCGGTCGGGATCAACTCGAGGGGATCGTGGTGATTCAGATGGATCTGGTGCGGGGGCGACTCGCCGATCGAAATCTGCATCTGGAGATCACCGACGAGGCGCTCAAGGCATTGGCCGCCGAGGGGTACGATCCTCAGTTCGGAGCGAGACCGCTCAAACGGGTGATTCAGCAGCGAATCGAGAATCCGATCGCGACGCGGATCCTGTCCGGGCATTTCGAGGACGGTGACACCATTCTGGTTTCTAGCAGCGGCGAGCAATATCTCTTCGACCGACGGCCTGCACCCGAGCCGGAGCGAGAGGTCGTCGACGCGGAGCTCGTCGAGGACTGAGCCTTAGGCCGCTCTGAGCCGCGGGGGAGACTGGGCGGCAACGATCTCGCATCCAGTCACTAGGCTGGTCCGCATGAAGCCATCCTCTTTGCGACGTGACCCTCGGATTCTGACGCTCGGCCTGGTTCTGGCGGCGATGCTCCCTTCGCTTGCGGTACAAGCGTCTGTGCCGGATGGCGAAGAACCGCTCACCATCGATCGGATTTACGCGGCGGGAGATTTCTCGGCGCAAGGATTCGGTCCGGTTCGCTGGCTCGAGGACGGCGGTTACACAGCGCTGGAACGAGATGACGACGGCCAGCCGATTTTGGCGAGGTACGAGCCGGAGACTGGTGACCGGACGGTGCTGGTTCCGGCAGCGAAGCTGACGCCGGAGGGTTCGGAGCGGGCTCTTTCGGTGGCCGACTACCAATGGTCCGCCGATGGCGACAAACTTCTGGTCTTCACGAACACCCGCCGGGTGTGGCGCCACCACAGCCGGGGCGACTACTGGGTCGTCGATCTCGCGGCTGGCACCCTGCGAAAGATGGGCGGTGATCTCGAAGGGACCTGGTTCCAGTTCGCGAAGTTCTCTCCGAGCGGCGATGCGGTCGCATTCGTCCATCAGAACAATCTCTATTTTCAGAATCTTCCGGAGGGTGAGCCGGTCGCGTTGACCACCGATGGTTCGGCCACCGTCATCAATGGAACCTTCGATTGGGTGTACGAGGAGGAGTGGTCGCTGCGAGATGGATTTCGTTGGAGCCCGGACGGTGATCGCATTGCGTTCTGGCAGATCGACGATGACGGGGTCGAGCAGTTCCCGCTCGTCGACCTCACTTCGGGTCTCTATCCCGAGCTGAAATGGATCCACTATCCGAAGGCGGGTACCACCAACCCGAAGTGTCGCGTCGGTGTGATCGACCTCATCAGACGGCCGGTCGGCGCGGAAGACGGCGTGCCTGGCGCGATCGCCGAGAGCAGGCCGGCACGCTGGCTAGAACTCCCCGGGGATCTCCGCGACGATTACGTGGCTCGTATGGAATGGACGCCGGACGGACACCTCATGATCCAGCAGGTGAATCGTCGGCAGGACACCGTGAGCGTGCTCGACGTGGATCCAACGGAATGGAAACCTTCCATCGTCTTCCGTGATCACGACCCGGCGTGGGCAGACGTCTGCGACGACGTCGTCTGGCTGGATGATGAAGGGCGGACCTTCACTTGGGTCAGTGAGCGGGGGGGCTGGCGCCAGGTTTGGATGATCGATCGAGATGGCGCCGAGCCGCGATGTCTGACCACGAAGGCGCAGGATGTCATCTCGGTCTTAAAGGTCGATCCGAAGAACGACACGCTTTGGTTTCTGGCATCGCCGGAAAACGCGACCCAGCGATATCTCTACCGGCAGTCACTGTCCGGCGGGGAGCCGGTGCGGGTCACTCCGTTGGATCAGCCGGGTTCGCACGACTACCAGATCTCCGATGACGGGCGATTTGCGATTCATCGCTGGTCCTCGAGGTCTCAGGTTCCGCAGGTCGAGTTGGTCCGCCTTCCGAACCATGAGTCGGTTGATCGATTCCCCGACGTGCGGAACGAGTCGCTCGCGGCACGCATCGACGAACTCCCGCTGGTTCGCGAAGAGTTTTTTCAACTCGAACTTCCTGATGGCGCTGTGGTCGACGGGTGGATGATGTACCCGCCGGATTTCGACCCCGAGATCGGAAAATGGCCGTTGCTGATGCATGTCTACGGAGAGCCTGCGGGGACCACGGTGAATGACAGTTGGGGATCGGCAAGTCAGTTGTGGCATCGACTCCTGGCGCAGGAGGGTTATGTGGTCGCGAGCATCGACAATCGTGGTACGCCCGCGCCGAAGGGGCGGGCGTGGCGCAAGAGCGTGTATGGCGAGATCGGAGTGCTGGCCGCGGCGGATCAGGCGCAGGCGGTCCTCGGTTTGATCGCAGCGCACCCGTGGATCGACCCTGAACGGATCGGCATCTGGGGCTGGTCGGGTGGCGGCTCCATGACATTGAATGCGCTGTTTCGATATCCGGAGATCTATTCCGCGGGTATCGCGGTGGCTTTCGTCGCCGACCAGCGCTATTACGACACGATCTATCAGGAGCGGTTTATGAACACGCCGCAGGCAAACCCCGAAGGCTATCGAGCGGGTTCGCCGATTCATCACGCCGCGGGCCTAGAAGATCCAGTTCTACTGGTCTACGGAACGGGCGATGACAACTGTCATTACCAGAACTTCGAAGCGATGGTGAACGAACTCGTCAAGCAGGGGAAGCAATTCGATCAGTTGGCCTATCCGAATCGGAGTCATGGGATTCACGAAGGGGCGGGGACCACGCTCCACCTCCGCCAGTCGATGCTTCGTTGGTGGAAGCGAAATCTTCCGCCGGGATCCGTCATCTCGGAAGAATGAAACTCTTTCGATCTTCGGGTGGATGCCGGGTCGAGTCGGTGCGATTCTGTCGGAGCGATCAGGATGAGGCGGGCTTCTTTCGGCCGAACATGCTCGTGAAGTCGTTGTGTTGCAGCACGAGAATGACGATGCCGCGGCCGAAGCGGCCGGAGGGTTCTGCGCCCGGCGTCAGGAAGATCGCCGCCGGCATCGCCGCGCCGATGAACTTGAAGAAAAGCGGCTGCTCCCTTGATCAACGCGGCGACGAATCCACAGTTCACGAGATGACGGCAGCATCCTTGGTCATGATTTGATTCCGGTGTTCGTTGCGAACAGCTGCCAGGGGGGTGCTCGGGGAGACCGCCGCAGAAGAGTCGTTTCCGGAATCTGCACGCTGCGGGGCCTTGAAGTTTGGAGCCATCATTGATGCGGTTCAAGATCGCCGCAGGCAGAATGGGCGGCCCCGCAGGCGGCATGACCCGCACAGACGGCATCGATTCGAGTGGAGGAACCGGCACAGCCGACACGGCTCTACCGGCAAAGGGAATTTCGCGTTCGCGAGACTTGCAGCGGGATTCGCACGGGGCATTGTTGACGCAGTGCCTTCGAAGAGTTCCGTTTTTCCGTCGTTGGAAGCGGGGCCATGAGAGGGCGCGTGCAAAGGAATGAAAGAAATGAAGAACCGATTGCTCTCACTGTGCGGCGTGATTCCTGCATCCATCGCATCCATCGGATTCATCGGATCCATCGGATCCATCGGATCCATCGCATCCATCGCATCCATCGCATCTGCAGATGTCATCGAGATGAATCTCGGTCGGTTCATGTTCAATGGCGGTCTGGAAGACTACGCATACGAAGGATCGCATGCCGACTTGATGGGCACCGATTATGAAGGTGATCCTTACCTTCGGACCGTGGCGACGGTCAATCTGGGCAGCCTCTGCAAGCAGATGAACATCCAGGGGATCTCTTGGATCCGGATCTCGGATCTGGGCGACAACTATTACAACCCAAACAGCGACCCAGGCGCCGACATTGACCTCTTCGCGATTGCGGGCGAGCCGGCCGGCGTCGTCGCCACCTATGAGTACGACGGCCCGAATTCTCGCTACGCCTCATCGGGAAGCGAGGCGCTCGCGGCGGAGGTCGCGGTCGTCGACATGGACTACGGCGGAGGCGATGCCGCACCCTGGTGGATTTCGCTCGGAGAGAATGGCTCGCTCACCATGTGGCTTGATGGATGGTCGACCGGCGATCCCGGCGACGGCGGCGATCCCGGCGACGGCGGCGATCCCGGCGACGGCGGCGATCCCGGTGACGGCGGCGATCCCGGTGACGGCGGCGATCCCGGTGACGGCGGCGATCCCGG
>CALFOM010000134.1 GCA_937919685.1 uncultured Phycisphaera sp. | reverse complement strand
ACTACAGGGTTCCGACGGCCGAATTCTCGGTCGGCCTCGCACCTTCAGTGTGAAAACGGAATCTGAATTGGAGAACCCCCATGTCACTTCGAACCGCCATGACGACCACCACCATCGCCACCACCATCGCCGCCGGAGCCGCCTTCGCGACGGACACGCCATGTGAAGAGCGGGTGGCCAGCGACTGCTCCTGGGTCACGATCTACCCCTTCAACACCATCTCAAAGCTCTTCTTCGAAAACCCAGTCTCCGGGTCTTTGACCGGATACGGAACTGGCTTCATCGTCAGCCCACACTGCGCGCTCACCAACGGCCACTGTGTCTACGATCGCGATGGGCAGCGGTTCTTGGCCGACGACATCCACCTCATGCCGGGCGCCTGCCGAGGCGAGAGCGGCTGGTACGAGAATATGTTCGGCACCCGTGAAGCGATTCACAAGCATACGAATAACAAGTATGCCGATCTGGACTACTCACCGAGACGAGCCGTCGATTACGGATCGCTCCACTATGTCTGTCCGTTCGAAGAACTCACCACGTTCATGCCCCTCTGTTTCGGGTACGCATCGGACTGGGCGCAGATGAGTGGCTACCCGACCGATGAGACCCCTGACGATTCACTCGATCGAAACCAGTGGCTTGCCTATGGCGATGTCACTGAGAACGCGGATCGCTGGGTTCGCTACGACGCCCACTCCACCGGCGGCGCGTCGGGGAGCCCGGTATGGAACTGGTCGACCAGCGAGACGCTCGTCGAGGTGTTCGCGATCAACTCGACCCACTGGAACAGTTGTGATGGCGGTGGTCCGCGACTGGTCTGGCAGAACGAGACGCTCATCCGAGACTGGATGCGATGGGAACCGACGCTGGCCCAGAAGTTTGCGGCCGGTTGCGTCGAGTGGATAATTCTCCCATTCCCCGGCCTGATCGAATTCTTCGGAGCTCACCCGGCCCGGTTGCTCGAACCGGACGTTCTCCGACTCGCGAATCCCGTGGGGCCGCCGCCGACCGGACCGACTCGACGAATGATGCAGGTGATCGAGCGGGGCTTCTACGAGTGGGTCGAGTACGACCTTCAGCCCGGCAAGCCGCAGTCGCGTCGGATGATCCAACTTCTCACCGCCCCTGGAATGGACCTTGAGGGCGAAGAAGGAGCATGGTTCCCCGGAATGCCCTTCGATCCACAAAGTCAAGGGTGGCTCTCGATCGACAAAGCCACGATGCTCCTCTCTGGTTCCGCAGGACGAGCGATCTCAGATCAGGTGATCGGCGTGGAACGTGCGATGGTCGAGGCCGATGAGATTGATTTCTTCCAGCCGCAGCCTGACGACGGCGCCGAGACCCAGGACACCCGTGAGGATGACGCAGTGACCGAGGCCGAGGAGATCTGCGTAGGCGACCTCAACGGCGACGGCGAAGTCAACGGCGCTGATCTCGGTCTGATCCTTGGTGCCTGGGGCCCTTGCACCGAAACTCCCTGCACCGGTGACCTCAACGATGACGGTGAAGTCAACGGAGCTGATCTCGGTCTGATTCTCGGGGCGTGGGGTGCATGCCAGGGCGGCTAAGCCGTTCCTTCAAGACCACAGCGCTCAACCGCGAGGCCTCTCTTCATCAAAGGGGGGCCTCGTCGTCGTTTTGTCGCGGTCTGATCGCCGTCTGGTGCTCAGGCCGAACCGCGAGCCCGAGCCTGCGCGATGAGATTCTTCATCCGACCGTGCACATCGGCCCGTTCGGGGCTGAGCTTTTCAGCCTGCTCTTCGGCGTGGTAACTCGAACGCACGAGTGGTCCGCTCTCGCAGACTTCGAATCCCCTCTCGAGCGCCGCATCCCGAAGCCGGGCGAACTCATCGGGGTGCACCCAGCGATCGATCGGAAGGTGGTTGCGAGTCGGTTGAAGGTACTGGCCGATGGTGAGGATGTCACAATCACTCCAGGCGCGGACGTCATCAAGAAGTTCGAGAACCTCATGCTCATGTTCACCGATACCGAGCATGATGCCAGTCTTGGTGACGAGCCCGTTGGCCTTGAACTGTTGGAGCACCTTGAGACTTCGGTCGTAACGGGCCTGCGGTCGGACGGCAGGGTGCATCCGCTTCACCGTCTCCATGTTGTGGCTGATGATCTCGGGCCGAGCATCACAGACAAGTTGGATGTCCCGCTCGACGCCCTTGAAGTCACCGACCAGAACTTCCACGCTGGTCTCGGGGCATGCCTCGTGGACCGCCTGGATCGTCTCGGCCCAGATTCTGGCGCCGCCGTCGGGTTGGTCATCCCGGTCGACACTGGTGATCACCACATGCTTCAGTTTGATCTGAGCGAGCGCATCGGCGACCCGACGCGGCTCGTCGTCGTCGACTGGCATCGGCTTCCCGGTCTTCACGTTGCAGAATCCGCAACTCCGGGTGCAGGTGTCACCCAGAATCATGATCGTCGCGGTGCCGCGATCCCAGCACTCCCCCATGTTCGGGCAACTCGCCTCCTGGCAGACGGTGTGGAGGCGGTGCTCGTTGATAAGCGACTTCAACTTGAGATATCTCTCACCACCTGGAACCTTTGCTCGAAGCCAGTCTGGCTTGCGGCCGACCCGCATCTGCTGGGCCGAGGTCTGGTTGTCCAGGACCATCCCGGTGAGGGAGAGGCTCGCCGTGCCCAGGGTTGAGCGGGCCGTATCGCCGCCGAGCGGCCGTGGATGCCGGGCCAGCGTTCGGCCGATCGCTGCCGGACTGGCGACGTTGGAGTCTCCCGTCGCGCTGGCGGTGCCGGCGGTGATCTCGAAATCCGGGTTGGGTTTGGCATCAATGCTCATGGCGCGTCCATGATTCTAACATCACCCCAAAAGGAAATCGACGCCCTGATCGCCCCGACTCCCCTATTCTCCTTCCATGACCACCGCCACAGCTGTTGAATTCAAAGAAGCCGTCCTCCCCAATGGTCTGACCATTCAGGCCGAAATCGTCCCGGGAGCCCTCACCACAGCCTCTGGGTTCTTCTTTCGGACGGGTGCCCGTGATGAAGACCCCGCGGTGATGGGGGTGAGCCACTTCCTTGAACACATGATGTTTAAGGGCACCGAGACCCGCACCGCAGAAGATGTGAACCGGGAATTCGACGATCTTGGCGCGAATCACAACGCCTTCACCACCACCGAGATCACCGCGTACTACGCCCATGTCCCGTTTGATGCACTCGATGATTCCCTCGACATCCTCGCCGACATTCTTCGACCGTCGCTTCGGACCGAGGACTTTGACGAAGAGAAAGGGGTGATCCTCGAAGAAATCGCGATGTACGACGACCAGCCTTTCTGGGTCCTCTTCGAACAGGGGCTCGAGCGGTACTTTGGCGATCATCAACTCGCCCATCGCGTGCTTGGAACCAAACAGACCGTCGCCGATCTCCGACCAGAACAAATGCGGACGTACTTCGATCGACGTTACTCCGCTGACAACAGTGTCCTCGTGGCATCGGGTCGGATCGACTTCGATCATCTCGTCGCCCGAGCCGAGGCACTCTGTGGTCACTGGCCAAAAGGTGAGCTAGGACGAACCCATCAAAATACGATCTTCACACCCGGCGAACTTGAAGTTGATCTTCCTGACACTCAGCAGCGATACATCATGCTGATGGCGCCATCGATCGGCATCGAGAATCCTGCGAAGTACGCGGTGGCTCAGGCTTTCCGGGCGCTCGGCGACAGTGAAGGGTCGACCTTCTTCTGGGAGCTGGTCGAGACCGGACTCGCGGAAGAAGCGTCGATGCACCTGCAGAGCCATGACAGATGCGGCGAAGCAATCGCGACGCTGGTCTGCGGTTCCGAGAATGCCGAAGAAGTCGAGGCCATCGCCCGCAAGGAGATGAGCCGGCTCGCCGAGACCGTCGACGAAGACGCCCTTGTGAGAAGTCGTGCGAAGATCGCGACTGCGGCGATGCTCGCCAGCGAGCGGCCGATGGGACGGATGACCCGTCTCGGTTCTCGTTGGAGTTACGGACTTCCCTATGCCACCTTAGACGATGAGATCGAGAAGATCGGTGCTGTCGACCTGGCCGACATTCACGCCTACCTTGATGCCCATCCACTCGACGATCTTCTGGCGGTCCGCGGTGGTGGTTGAATGGGAACGTCTGTGAGACGCGGTATCAGGCGGCGAGCGCAACAGGTTCGCCGTCACCCCACGCAAAGATCGAATCGCCGCCATTCCGACGGGCTTCGCTAATCGCCATCATCGCGGCTCTCAAGAGCTCGTCCGGTGTTCCAAGATTTCGAGTTCCCTCGAGTCTTGTGGCAATTCCCAATGACGCGCCGAGTTTGAGGAGGCCGAGTCGTTCGTCCGCGAGGGGTGCCAGACGGATCGAAGCTCGAAGTCGTTCCGCAAGGATCCCCGCTCGAGCGACGCTGTCGCCCTGAAGCACCACGGCCAATTCGGCACCGACGAATCGAAAGACGCTCGCCTGGGTACCGACCGCCTCTCGGCACGCTCGGAGAACTGCGTCTGAGACCTTGGCTAGAGCGGCGTCGCCGCTGCCCGGCCCACCTTCGCGATTAAGCTCTCGCATGCCATCGATACCCACCAGCAGAATCGCGGCTGGTGCCTCAGTCTCGAAAACCGACAGTAATCGCTGCTGGAACGCGTTTCGATCTGGAAGGCCTGTGAGTTGATCGGTGTTCTCTGGGAACTCCGGTGACGGCGCCGTGACTCGATTTTCCCGCCGAAGGCGGTCGGCCTCCTCAAGGATCGCGTCCACATCTGGATTGGAACTCGTCTTGAGATCGAACATCCGGCCGAGCTCGTCAGTGTGTTGTGTGATCGACTTCAATACCGCGAATGCGGTTCCTCGACGAAGGTTGAACCAGGTCGAACAACATTCCTCGTACTGGCGCAACGCCTTCTGTGCTCGTTCTGGATCAGGACCAAGACTCTCGGCGACCATGGTCGCGAGCAGCACGATTCGACGCATGTCCTCGTCCTGGGCGGCGACTTCTGGGCCGTGATGATGGAGCAAGACGACATCTACAATATGGGTCGGAAACTTCCAACCGTCGAGCATCGCCGCGCCGATCTCGGCGTGATCGATGTCGAAGTGTCGACGCTCGAACCCTGAGATCTCCTGATGATCACCGTCAGCGATATCGAGCACTTGGATGTAACGGTCGCCGTAGTGCTTCCAAAGCGCGATCATGCCGACGTCCTGGATCAACGCCGCTAGAAACGCCTCGTCAGCATCACCACACTTCACGATCGAAGCGAGCGCACGGGCGGCACTGGCTGAGTAGATGCTCCGTCGCCAGTAGTCTTCAAAATCAAAGAGGACCTCTTCTTCGCCCTTAAAGGCTTGAGCGAGACTGAAACCGAGTACCAACCCCTTGACCGTCTCGAGGCCGAGATAGGCCAGCGCCTGACGGATGCTCCCCACCCGTTGGGTGAGTCCGTAGAAGCTCGAGTTGACGGTCTTGAGAACTCGGGTCGCGATCGCGGGGTCGTGCTCTACCGCCTTCGCGATTTCGCTGAGTTCCACGTCCCGCCGACTCGTGAGTTCCAGCACCCGAACCGCCACTGCTGGCAGTGTGGGCAACTGGGGACTCTCCATGATCCGCGCCAATGCGGTGTCGTTCATCTCCTGCTCCTCCCCGCGACGGCTTGAATCGAATCGAGCCAGGTCGTCGCACCTGCAACTTCGGCCCGCATCGCCCGAGGATGAAGAGAGATCGATGGGGAGTCGGCCACGGAGGGGTCCGGAAACCGGCCCTCGCACCTTATGACCCGAACAAGAGGCGCATCGGGACGCTTTCAGTACCGAGAAGCTCTCGAATCCACGTCGCAAGCAGACGGTTGGCACGAGCTGTCGTGTCCGGATCGGCTCCGTCTGGGATCATGCCGTCACCTTCGCCCACCTTAATGAGCAGTTCGATCGTCGGCCGTCGAACCCGCCAGCGATCCGCAGCTCCGGTATCCGCCACCACACCACCAGATTCGGCACTGAATGCCACAGTCTCTCCTGAGAAACCTGTGAGGTCGAGTCGAGGTCGGTAACCAAGGTCGCAGAGCAACCGCCAGTGGAACGCGAGAATCACCCGATCGGTCGAACATCCGGCATCGAGTTCTCGAAGCGCCGTGATCATCGCGTCCCAGGTCTTCGGATGTGGTTCGGGCTGATGAAGGAAACGACCGACCAGATCCGCGAGGTACCAACCACATCGATTTGCTGGTGCCTGCCGGCGCAGAATCGGAAACGTCTCGAGGAGGGTCCATTCGGTCAAGGTTGCAAGTTCACGGCCAGGCTTCACGATCGCGACGATCTCGCCTCTGGTGAACAGATCGAAGCCACCACTAAAGGATCCTCTCTCGCGGCGAGCGCCCTTCGCGAGCCCCCGAAGTATCCCGTGATCACGGAGAAAGAGCGAGACGGTCTGGCTCGTCTCGCTGAAGTCCCAGTGCCGCACGCAGACGGCTTCGTCGCAAAGCGTCGGCATTCGGTCAGCTCCTCGGCCTAATGATGATCGCCTCACGCAGCATCGCCACGTCCATGAAGGGTCCGTCGTCACCCATCTCGATCTCGATTGTCAGCCGGTCAGAGGTCAGTGGCACGGTGATCCGCTCCACCGGATTTGACGCATTGATCGAGACCCGTCGAATCTCTTGTTGATCGTCACGGACGACCAGGTCGAAACTGCCCCGAGTCGAGTCGAGTGGAAGCTCGATGGTGGCGCAGAGTCTGCATCCGGCGGCCGGAAGTCGCCAGGTCGCTCGAAGTGGCCCGTCAAGACGGATCGGCGCGGCGTCGATGGGCCAGTTGCCCGGACTCACCGTGGGCTCAGGGATCCAGGGACGGATTAGTCCCGCATCACCCGCATCGATCTTCACCGGGAGCGCCGCCAGCGGAATCACGAGTTCCGCGTCGAACACGACCCCACGCAGGAAATCAATAGGCACCTCCGCCATGTCACCACCGAGGACCGGGCGTTCAATCCGAACATAGCCGTCGTCACCGATGCGGATGCCGGCACCCGCGATGCGATGGCCACCGAGAAACCAGGCATTCATTCCGCGAGGCACATCATCGGGATTGACCAACGCAAAGGAAGCTACCCGGTCGATCGGGATGCTCACAAGGCTCGAGCCTGATTCGTTCATCCGTTCAATGACCAGGTTGATTCCGATCGATTCAATCAGTCCACGTAGTCGGTCGCCGTTTGCGAGGATCACTTCGTCGACGTCGCCGGCCTGTGGAACTTCTGCGCCGTCAATGAGCCGCATCGCCGAGATCCGATCCAGATCGATCGGAAGATCATGTAACCACGCACTCCTCCAGAGCGGCATCGGCCCGTTGGTGGTGAGGTTTCCGGGGATGAGCTGACCGTCCACGAACCGGATGTATGGTCCGCGGAGTGCGGCGTCATCACCTGCTCGCTTCCGGATGAATCGCCATTCCGGGGTTGAACTTCGCGCTGTCGCGGGGCCCACGATCACGGTAAGCATGGAATCGATCGGGACAGCTGCGGGAATTCCCCCAGGATGATCCCATCCGATGACTTTGGTTGCATCGATCACGATCGGATCTGCTGGATGTTCCTGGAGATCCTGATCGAGCATTCTCGCAGGAATAGACCCACCCACCGGGGTTGGAGGATGATCACCGTCCTGTCCATGAACACCAACTCCCATCGTCAGAACGACGGAAACCATCGCGAGGGTGAGTGGGGTCGGAGCATGATCGATATGTCGCATCAACAGAAGCTCCACGGCATCATTTCTGGAAGATCGGGAGGTATCGCTTGGGCATCTGAAGAACGATCAGCCCCATCGCGGTGGCGTAGGCGTCGCCGATCTGGTGATCGACCCAGAGTCCGTCCGCGGACTGTCGGGTTAGCAGGTCGCGGCGCACCCCCGGCCACCACTGCTCCCACCATTCGCCACCCGCCAAATACATCGCCTGAACCGCGTAGTACTGCCCGTAGTAGTAGTGCGCATTACCTGGACCCATTCCGGGTCGACCTGGCGATGCGACCTTGACGAGATAGTCGAGTCCCTTCTCGATGGCATCGTCCTCGTAGATCCCGGCGTAGAAGAGACTTGCCACTCCCGCCGCGGTCCGCGGCCACGCCGAACCACCCTGCTGGGTCATGTAGCGAAATCCACCGTCGGAATTCTGGCACTTTCGGACGTACTCGACCGCCTTATCGATGGTCTTTCGCGGGATCTTGATTCCCGCGTTCCGTGCGGAACGAAGCGCCATGATCTCGCAGATCGTGACTGAGACGTCAGCATCGAAGGGTACTGGGTTGTAACGCCATCCGCCTTCATCGTTCTGGCTGTTGACGATCAGTTGGATGGCGCGTCCCAGAGCATCGCGAACCCGTTCATCGGTGGGATTCATCCCGTAGATCTCACCGAGGAAGAGGGTGGCGAAACCATGTCCATACATCGGGCCGTGCGAAGTCTCGGCGGCCAGTAGGCCGGTCTCGGTCGCATTGTCGAGCACAAACTGCAATGCCTTGGAGACCACTGTTCCATACCGACCTCGATCGGGAAGATGGCCGTCGGCCATGAACGCAAGACCACACAACGCGGTGATACCGACATGACGGCCGTATCGACCTCGACCAAAAGAACCGTCCGTATTCTGGATCGCCGCCAGCGCGGTGAGACCGCGTCGGACTGATTCATCCAAGGCTGGCGTCATCTCATCGCTGGCGGGTGCATTCTCAGCGCCGGGTCGATCTGCCGCTTCACCGGGGATCGCTTGGTCGACAGCTTCTTGTGCCATCGCCTGTCCAGTCATCCATAGTGCCCCTGTGATACCGAGGAACATCCCGATGAAATTGCTTTGCTGTCTTTTGTTCAATCTCATTCGCCGGCTTCCTCCGCCATGCGGCGATAGTACGCCTCGGTCAATGAGCGATAGAGCTGGGAGACCTGGTCACGCATGCCCTGAGTGATTAGATCCCGTACCCGAGGTGGCAGACCGCCCCACTCGATCCGGCTCTCATCGAGAACTCCCTCCAGATCGGCAGACTCTGGCCCTGGAGGTTGGTTTGAAGTCCCATCCTGGGCCTCGCCCTCGTTCCGCTGTGCCCCCTGCTGCTGCTGCTGCTGAGGTTCACCTTCACTTCGACGACCTGGATCTTGTTGTGGACTCGAGCTTGAGCTCGAACTCGATTGTTGTTGCTGTTGTTGCTTTTGTTGTTTTTTCGCGCTGTCGATCAGCACTTGAAGTCGATCGACGATGCGTTCCTGAAGCCGCTGGGTCCCGAGTCCTGTGGCTTGTTCGTCGCGAAGACGGTCCACTGATTCGAGCATCTCAGTGACTGCGGCTCGAAAGGCTTGTTCTGGTTCCTGTTCGGCCAGCGCCGCTTCAAGTGACCGCTGGCGTTCGGATTCCGCCGCCGATGCCGCGGCTCCCGAATCAGCCGCGCCTTCAATCTCAAGGAGGTCGTCGAGGGATGGTGGGTCTGCTGGTGCATCAGCGACCAGTGGATCGGCAGCTGGCTTGGATGACGGTGATGACGGTGATGACGCATCCTGAAGAGCGAACGTTGATCCGGCCACCGTCAGAGCGAGGCAGAAAACGCTGATTCGACCGACCGGCAAGCCGGGTCGTCTGGTTGTCGGAGGTTCGAACATCATCGATCGGGTCCTTTTTCTCCGCCGCCTTCGGGTGGGGCCACGGCCGCTGGCTGAAGTTGATCAAGCAACGCGGTCGCCACCGCATGAAGGTCCGCCTGAAGCCGGGCGAGGTCGGCGATCCGCTCACCGGTTGCCACCGCTGGATCAAGTGTCCGTGCGACGTCGAGTCGACGAGTGGCATCGAGAATCTGCTGTTGGGTCGACCGAAGCATTTTCAGTTCCGCGATCGGCGGAATGAGTGGATCTGGGGGTTGCTCCCCCTGCTCGCCTCCCGCCTGTTCACCACCACCACTGTCCTCGGGCTCGGCGAAGGGATCGTCATCCGGTTGTTCCTGATCAAGCGATGCGGCGAGGCCGGCGATCGCTTCGATGATCATAGTCTGCCGCTCGATCGTCTCCGCATCTAGACGACCTTCTCGAAGGCGAGTTGCGGCGGAATCGACCCAGGCGTCGATGTTTCGGTGGGTCATTGAGAAGACCAAAGAGTCAGTGATCTCCTCGAATTCATCCTGGATCGCCGCGAGTTCCAATCCGAGCTGCCCCTCGTCAGTGGCCAAACGACGGGCGGTCACGAGTCCTCGACGGCCAAGTTGTTCGCCGGCCGGTGGCTTGATCTTCTCGGTTTCGATCCGAATACCGATCTGGGTCTCGAGCACCACCGCATACGCTGCCAAGAGTGCGTTGCGCCGTTCCTCGGCTTGCTCCTGCGCAAGCTCCTCGGCGGCCTCCTCCGCGATCACCATTGCCTCGCGAAGTGCCGAAAGGGCTCGCTCTTGGTTGGCTCTTGAATCCTCGAGACGCACCGGCGCCGCTCGAAGATCCCCGATGGCCGCACCTTGGTTTCGTCCCGCCCGTTGAATCAGTCTTGAGATGCGTTCTCCACTCGGTCCGGCCGCAGCGGCCTCGGCGCCGACCGCGAGGGTGTTTCCGTTCAACGTGACCAACGCTCTGGACCGCGCGACGATTCGATCAAGATCAGCCGGTCCCTCGATACGAGCGAGTGCGATGATCTCGTTCTCACTGGTTTCGATCAGTCCCAGGAGGCTGTCCAGAAGACTGGCGATGCGTCGTTGGAGTTCGGCGACCTGCGCCTTTCGGGATTCCTCGATTGTCTCCTGCATTTGCTCTAGCGCCGCGGCGGCCTGCTGTTGGGCTTCACCAGCCTGCTGCAACCGATTTTCTCTCGCTCCCTGCTCGGCCTCCTTCATCTGCTCTTCAAGGCCTTGTTCGCGAGCCTCCCGTGCGGCTTCCCGAAGACCGGCGGCCTGCGCCGGATCGATCTGATCAAGCGAGTTGCCGCGTTCTTCAAGCTCTTCGACGAGATCGGCAGCGTCTTCCGCCAGTTCACCTTGTTCGCGAGCGATGTCGTCGAGTTCGCGGCGCTCTTCGGCGGTGAGTTCTGAACGATCTCGGCCCATGGTCTCTTCGGCAAGTTCGTTGGTGCGTTCCTGAAGGCCTGCGAGATCCTCTGCCATCTGCTGGATTTTTCGGGAGACCACCCAAGCGTCCTCGCCACGATCCAGTAATTCGGCGAGGTCAGCCAATTCGGCTCGAACGTCATCCTGCGCTTCGATCGCGTCCTGTTCCGACTGGGGTGTGGAGCTCGAGGGCTGTGATTCACCCGACTCGCTCGGTTCGGCGGGAGGTGTTGACTCTCCAGCCTCTCCAGCGTCTCCAGGGGGTGACTCAGAAGATGATCCAGAAGCTGGATCGGTGGCGGCGCCTGTCTCAGCGGACTGCGATGCACCAGAATCTTGCTCGGACGCCTCGCCATCCGACGTTCCTGATTCCGAAGGTGCGGCTTCTTCTTGCTCTGAAGAACCTGGATCGGACGCCTCGCCACCCGAGCCTTCCTCTGTGGATCGAGGGGAACTTTCAGACCCTGATGGATCCGAGTTCGACGATTCGGCACCGGATCCTGTTGATGTTCGTTCGCGGGCCGCCTCGTCCAATGACGCGACCGCCCTCTCTGAGGCGTCGCCGGCCGCCTCGAGAAGATCCTGAGCCTGTTTGATGATCTCTTCGAGCATTTCGTCGTCGAGACGATTCTCGTTTCGCCGTTGCTCGATCGACTCGAGGGCGTCTCGGGCACTCGCGATCCGATCGCCGAGTCGCCCTTGCTCCCGCACAGAACTCCGGGACGCCCCTCCCTGACGAACCGCGTCAGAAATACCTCCCTGGTCCTGATCAAGACGGATCGCCGAACGCCGGATCGACGACAGTGCTGACTGAAGCTGCTCGGCGAGGTCAATGCTGGAGACCACGCGTAGTCGTCTGGCGACACTTCGAACCGATTCCCTTGGAATCTCGGATGCTGAATACTCGTCGGACGCGATCGCCACGAGGAGAATTTCGTCGCCAATCTCTGGTTCCAGATCCGCCACCCCAAAATCAACTCGCAAGGTCGCAGTCGCCAAAGAATCTTCGGTTGCATCTCTCGCCATTTCCGCAATCGACTCGACCTGTGAATCGACACCTCCTCGAACGAGGGTCGCTTCGATCTCGAAAGACTTGAGACGGACATCATCTCGAGCTTCCGCCTGAACCTCGACGACTGCATCGGCTGAGATGGTCTGGTCTGTCGCCGGTCGGCTGATGGTTGTGGTCGGCGCGCGATCGGGGATCGTGTCCACCCGATACCGGATGGGGTCGATGTTCTGCAGGCCGTATTCGTCGAGAAGCGACAGGCTGATGTCACCACCGCGATCCATCGAAACCGAAATCTGCCAGCGAGCCGAATCATCAGTGTCGATCTTGATATCAACTTTCGCTTCTTCTGGAACAACAACCGTTCGCGTGATGAAGTCTCGGGAGACACTCCCATCCTCGGATCGATCAACAGGCACTGGTCTGGTCAGGACAAGATCTAATCGAAGACTCGATCCCTCAAGGACTGGCTCGGTGAGTCGGGATCTTCGATCTGTTCCAGGACCAAGCTCAGCGAGGATCTCTCCACGGCTCGATGCATAGGTTGGTGGTGTCACGGTCGCGGTCGCGGTACGGATTGCCGGAGCTGGAAACAACCGGATGGTCAATGGTGGTGTTTCGACCTCATCGGTCGCGAACATGTACTCGATCTCATCGGCATCAGTGTCGATGATCCGTTCGAATCGTCGGCCTTGTTGTCGGGTTAGCACCAGTCGCTGCCAGTCCCCTTTGACCCCGTCGCGAATGTTTCGAATTGCCAAGAAGACTCGATCGTTCTCCAGATCACCCCGAACGAGTTCGGCTGCCATCTCGAGGGGTTCGCCGCGGGCATGGACAAGATCAGGGTCGAGCAGGCCAACCACCTCTGTGCGGGCCGGCCATCGAGCATCCGTCCAGGGTGCGAGTACCCGCCGGGTCGCGATCGATGCGTCGACCGGACGCCAGATCACCAGTGTTGTTGTCACCGCACAGGCGAAGACCGCAACCGCCAGAAGTTGATGAGCCCGCCGCGCATCGATGATCTCCTCGAACCGGACGGTCGAGACTCGATGTTGAAGGTCACGAAGCGTCCGAGCGGCAAGGGGATTGGTGTCACCGACGTTGGAAGTGGCGAATTCAACACCGCTCGCAAGACGACCTGAAAGCGGTGGTGCCACCGCCTCGATTCGCAGGGCGACATCGACAAGGGTCGGACGAAACCGGATGGCTGACCAGATGCGGGTCCGAATCGACCAGCCAAGCCACGTGAGACCAAGGATCAAGGTTGTCCAGCGGAGGCCGGCGGGGAATCGGAGGGTGCGATCCAAGATCGCCAACACCACCAAACACAGGATCACGACCGAGACCATGGCGGCGATCCGGCGTTCGAGCACTGCTCGCTGCAGGGCTCTTCTGACTCGGTGAAGTCTGGGGATAAGGTCGTCGATCGCGGACATCGTGATGGTGTGCTCCAACCAGGTGTCATTCACCTTGGAGAAGATTCGTTTCATAATGAACCCTGTGGCTTGAAAACCAAAGGATCTTCAATTGTTTCGACCGGAATTGCGGTTTCAAGCTCGAATCCGCGAGGTTTCTCCGATCAGTCGAGCCGAGCGAGTCGCCGGCCGGTCCATTCGAGTGTGGCCAGCAACAGGAAGAGGGTGAAGAAGAGAGGTGAGGTCCAGATCCGCTCACGGAGTGGTTGTTCGGTGACGATGGCTCGATTGGGAAGTTGTTCATGGACTCGATCGAGGAGTCCAGGTGTCGCATCGGGGAGATACACAAGCCCACCGGTCTCTTTCGAGAGGGTGGTGAGGAAGTCGTGATCAGCATCGGCATCACGAAGTTCGTCGTCGGGTCGGGCCACATCGATGGAGGTGGTGATGCCACTGGCGAGTGCCGAAAGTCCTGGTTGGGCAACACGAAACTCAACCGAACCGACATCTGGTGGAATCCAGGTTCCGGCCCATGAAACCTCGCCGCTTGCGGGGAGTTCGACGGTGCCGATCAGTGTCCCGTCGGCATCGAATGCTTCAACCGCCACAGAGTCTGGGGGAAGTACACCTGAAATGGTGTCGAGCAGATCGACAGTGATCCTGACTGGTCGGCCGATGACCGCTTGTCGGGGTTCGACAAGCAGGCGGATCGGTTGATCGTTTTGAACCGCCTCGCGACCGAGAAGACGAAGAAGTTGGACCCAGAACTGCTCGGGCAGGAGTTCCCCTCGACCATATCGCCATCGCCAGATCTCATCTGTAGCGACATAGAGGACCTGTCCTGCGCCGTACCGCATGCCCAGAACCAACGGTGTCGCATCGGCTTGATCACCGTCCGCAGGAATCACTTCCGCGAGGATCTCCGCCGTTGGTTTCAATCGTTCAGGATCAATGTGTTGGACCCACTGCAATTGGGACCATCCATAACTCGGGTCGATCAACGCCTTGGGCCAGCCGTAGTCATCTCCGAGGACAAGTCGTAGAACACCCAATCGCGTCGCGACGTCGGTGGGTCGAGCAAGAACTGGCCCATCGCGTCGGTCGAGTTCGAGACTCCCAGTAAACGGGAGGAGATCCGCGAGTGGTGTCCCACTCCAACTCGAAGGCATCGAGCGCGGTCCACCGATCATCACCAAACCACCGCCACGTCGAGCAACCTGCTCCTGGATGAGTTCCTGCCTGGAATCCGTCAGGAAACCTGATGGAATATCGCCGAGGATGATGAGATCAAACGCCGCGAATTCCTCTGCCGTCCGCGGCAGTCTCGCCAGCGGTGTGTTCCCCTCTTGAGCGAAGTCGCGGTCGGCCGACAAGAGCATCACTGAGCTCTCGATCGACGGCTCTCGTACCAAGAGATTCTTGAGGTACCGGTATTCCCAACGGGGATACCCCTCGATGTACAAGACTCGAAGTGGTCGATCGACGAAGTCGATGTCGAGTGTGACAGTGTTGTTCTCGGGAACAAGATCGTCCTCGCCTTCGATGCGAACAGACCAACGCCGAGAGCCGATATCCACCTCAGACTTCGACGGTGCCGCGGTGAGAACTGTGTCCATCGTGAGTTGGTTGGGGTTGAGTTCGAGGCTGGTTGAATCTAGAACCGTTCCATCGCGATCGTCGATGAGTGAAACCTTGATGGTGCCGCTTCGACCTCGATTACCCACACGGACCGCGACCGGCACCGCATCCCGTGAGAAGGCCCGCCGGGGAGCGTCGACCTTGTTGATTCCCGCATCCCCGATCGGGATCTCGGCGCCGAGAGGGATCGTATGCACCCCTGCCGCTGCTCCGATTATTCGGCGGACCAGATCTCGATCTGGTGGCGAATCGGTCTTTCCATCAGAGATCAGTACGACGCCGGCGAGTGGCCGACCCGCGGTCCGTCGCAGCACTTCTTCCAGCGCGGGCGCGATTTTCGTACGCCAACCGTCGGCCTCGCCACCTTCAATGATCGGGCCTAAATTCTGAGGTGAGGGTGGGTCGATCGTCTCTAGAACCGGTGATTCGTCGAGACTGGTTCCTTCTTCGACCCGCTGAAGATCGAATACCCCATCGCTGAATCCAAGCCAGATCACCTCGCGGGTCTCGCCAGGATTCCGCCATGACGGACCAGCCTCCTCGAGGATGCGTTGTAGATCTTGTTCGCGACTTCGGCGTCCTGTGGATTCCTCCAGGCCATCGCGGACCTGCATGCTCCGGCTTCGATCCACAAGCACCGCGACCCAGTCCGGCTCGACCAACTCCCTCGGGAGTTCGATCATCGGTCCGGCGAGCGCTACCAAAAGCAGAACGAGCAAGCCGGTCCGCGCGGTCGCCAGGATCCCACAAGCTCGCCGGCTGGCGTCGAGTCTGCTGTACGACCAAATCGCGACTCCAAGACAGACGGCAATCGCCAGGAACCACATCCATCCCGGAAGCGGTCGCTCCCATGCGATCTGAAGATCTCCCGCGTCGACTGGGAGGTCACGAAGCCCGAGGAGCCATCGTCCAAAGTCGGTGTTCATGCGGCAGCTCCCCGGCGAGAGCGATCTTGCTCGGCATCTGCATTCGCACCAGTCAGACCGAGTGATCGCTGGGTCCGAAGACCGCCACGGGTGAACCATCGAGCGAGCAGGGTCTCTAGAACCGCAAGAAAGAGCACGATCGCAATGAGAATGACCGCAAGACTACTCTGATCATCGATCATCTCGACGACATCAACATCGGAACCGGTGAACCGCCATGAACCCGATGATTCGAGCCAGGCCGCCACCGCGTCCTTCGCGAGAAGGTCGACGAAGCCACCATCGGCATCTGGGTTCACCACCATTCGTTCCACAAGATTGCCGCCAAGGTCGTATCCCTCCACCACTCCGGTTCGATCTGGGATCTGAACAATGGCACCAGTCACCGCCTGTGAAGCGGATCCGGGAAGTGTGATGGTCGCGACACTCGACCCCCGGATCAGTGGTGGTCGGACACCGACCACACCATCGACTTCTCGCCTTGAAAGTGCTGATCCTTGTCGAACGATCTCTTGAACCAGTGGGACCATGAGTGGTCGCACCGGAAGATCTGTCCATTCCAATTCGGGGTTGACCGCGAAGAAGACGAGCCTTCCTGCGCCAATCGGAGCGTCGAGTAAGACTGGCTCACCTTGATCATCGATCAGCACCACGTCGCCGTCTGGGGCATCTTCGACCGGCAATCGACGGTTGATTCTGACACTCGGAGCAAGTTCGATGAGTTCCGCGTCCAAAAGGGTGGTGAGTGCGGAGTTGGGTTGTTCCGCTGAGAGTGATCGAGGCGGATCAATCTCTTTGGGCTCGAGTGAAACGGCCCATGGAACATCAAGGGCTTCAAGCAACGGCGTGGCCCAGGGCCGGATCGTGGTTTCACCAGGGGGAAGGACCACCGCGATCCCACCACGGCGGATCCAGTTCGCGAGTGTCAATTCGAATCCGAGAGGAAGCAGATCTGGTCTGCCGATCACGGCTATTGATGTTCCTTCGAGATCGCGGTCGTTGATCGTCGCGGGATCGACACGATCAATGGTGATCGCCTCGGCGATCGCCGCATCTGGAATGGGAAGCAACGCCCGTTCGAACCAGTCGGTTCCGCGAAGTCGATCAAGCCTGGTCGATCCCGCGAGTTCATCCCGGTCGACCATGAGAACACGCGTCGGTTGTCGACCTTCGACTGTGACAAATCGCCGATCATCGAGCGGGAGTGCATCGGGATCGACCGCGACCTCCAACACACCACCATCGGTGTCGACTCTCACTTGGAAATCAACCCGTGCCTTCGTGCGACCCGGTGACCACTCGACTCTTCTATTCTCCACCCCGGACATCGCATCACCTTCAAGGCGGACATTGGAGACCGCTTCGGGGGTGAGCCCGGTACGACGGAGTCCTACTTCGACAAGCAGCAGGTCACCAGTTCCGATGGTCGACAGCGGACTCCGGGCGGTCGTGATGGAGGCCACTTGGACGTTGGTCGTGGGTTCGTCGATCGGCATCGAGGCGATAAGTTCGATTGGTGCCCCCGCCGGGCCGTGTAGGACTGGTGGGCGGCGGCGATCGTCAACGCTTCCGCGCCGGAAATCACTAAAGATCCGAACCGCCTGCATTCCTTCTCGATCAAGGCCGGTCTCGGTGAGCTCCAACGCAGACGCGATGTCTGTGGCACCCTCGCGGCTTGGGAGATTCTCGATGGCTCGGATTGCCGACCGGTGATCGGCGGTTGGTGATTCAATCAGGAATCGGACGGGTGCACCTGCAAGAACGATCGATATCCGGTCACCACCGGGAAGTGACTCGATAAACGTGGATGCCTCACTGACCTGCCGTTCAAAAGAGGTTCTTCCGTCGGCTTCCACAAGGCCACCGATGATTCCATCGTCGAGGATAATATGGGTGGTTCTTTCGCCAGTCACTCCGATCCGTTCGCCGAGAAGTGGTTGGGCGAGCGCCGCACCAAGCAGAATGAGTATGGCGGCCCGAACCGTCAAAAGGATGATCTGCTCAAGTCTGGCTTTCCGTCGATGCCGACGGGCGGCCTCGATCAGAAGCAACATTGCGGCCCACTGCACAGGCTTGCGACGACGGCGAAGAAGGATGTGGATCAAGATCGGTATCGCGGCGGCAATCACGCCAGCGATCGCGAGTGATGTGGTCACAAAGGTCATCCCGCCCGTCCTCCGCGAGCGAGGAGGGCACGTCGAGCGAGCAAGGCGGCAAGGGCAGGACCGACCGATCCGTGTGTGTCGAGTCGGAGATAGTCGAAGCCCAGACTTCGGGCGGTCTTCTCAAGCGTGCTGCAATGCTTCGTGAGCGCGGCGAGATAGTCCTCGCGGATGACCCGGGGGTCGATGTTGATCCGACCTTCCCCTTCCAGACCTTCGAATGGTGAGGGTTCATCCAGGTCGAACTGCAGTTCCTGACGATCGAGCACCTGCATTAGCATCACGTCGTGTCGGCGATGTCGGAGTCGGGCGAGCCCAGCTTTGACCATGTCGGTCGGAACAAGGAAATCGCTGACGATCACAAAGAGTGATCGATTGGACACTGATGCCAGTGTCTGCTCGACGACCTTTCCGAAGTCGGTGGTGTCGTCGACCGTTTCGGTCGCGAGTGTCCGAATGACACTTCGCCAAGTCGACTTCGCGTTCGATCGTTTTACTTGAGCCTTGATTCCATCGGCGAACATCGCCAACCCCACACGGTCTCGTTGTTGAAGTGCGAGATAACACAGTGCTGCTCCAACCGCGGTCGCGTGATCGAACTTCGTCCAGGTGCCGATCCGAGTGGAAGCATCTGTGCCGCCCCACCCTTGTTTCACCTTGAGGGTTCCAAACCGCATCGACGCGGATGCGTCGACAAGGATGACCACATCGAGGTTCGTCTCTTGCTGGTACTGCTTGAGGTAGAGCTTGTCGCTTCGACCGAAGACTTTCCAGTCGAGGTGCTTGAGATCGTCACCAGAAACATATTGTCGATGTTCGGCGAATTCGACGGCGAGACCCTGATACGGAGAGCGGTGCATTCCACTCATCACCCCCTCGGCGATCATCCGCGCTCGAAACTCGAACGACGTCAGCTGCCCGATCGTCTCGGGAGCGAGATATTGTTCGGCACGCATGCCAGCGGATCCCGGGGTCGAATCGGTCAACGGGTTCTCCGTGGTGGGTTCGGAAATCGATCGAAGAAACGGTTGTGTTCGGGTCCGGTTGAATCAACCCGACGCAATCGAATCAACGGGTCACAGAGTCAAGCGTGGTCCTGGTCTCGGTATCGGATTCATCAACCGGGGTGATCTCCAGAAGACGATTCACGATGTCGTCGGTGCTTATTTTGTCCGCTTCGGCGTTGAAGT
Source organism: uncultured Phycisphaera sp. (assembly GCA_937919685.1). Taxonomy (GTDB): domain Bacteria; phylum Planctomycetota; class Phycisphaerae; order Phycisphaerales; family SM1A02; genus UBA12014. Next base: position 25,636 of record CALFOM010000134.1, on the reverse strand, counting down.
TTGTGATCAATCGGTGGCGGAGGACTGGTAACGCGACCGCGCGGATGTGATCCGGTGTGACATGTGATGTTCCATTGATCAAGGCCTTCGCCTTCGCGGCGAGAACTAAGAATTGGCTGGCACGAGGGCCGGCACCCCAAGAGAGATAATCACGAACAATGTCGGGTTTGTCCTCAATCGATTCGCGGACCCTGGTGGAACGCACAAGTCGAAGCGCGTAGCGCGCAACATGGGGTGCCACCGGAACCTGTCGGACCAAGTGTTGAATGCGAAGACAATCCTCGCCGGTGAGAACTTGGTCCGCCGAGATCGATTCGTCGGCAGTCGTTCGTTGCACGATCGCCAGTTCGTCCTCTTCGGTGGGGTAGCCGACCCTGATGTTGAACATGAAGCGGTCGAGCTGGGCTTCGGGAAGTGGATAGGTTCCCTCTTGCTCGATCGGATTCTGGGTTGCGAGGACAAAGAATGGGCTGGGAAGCACGTGTGACTCGCCGCCCACAGTGACCTGTCGTTCCTGCATCGCCTCGAGAAGCGCCCCTTGGGTCTTTGGTGGTGTGCGGTTGATCTCGTCGGCGAGGATGATGTTCGCGAAGATGGGCCCTGGTACGAACCTCAGGTTCCGCTGTCCGGTCGACTTGTCTTCCTCGATGACCTCGGTTCCTGTCATGTCCGAAGGCATGAGGTCGGGGGTGAATTGAATCCGCGAAAAATGAAGGTTGAGGGTGCTTGAGAGGGTGTGAACAAGAAGTGTCTTCGCCAGCCCCGGCACCCCTTCGATGATCGCGTGGCCGCCACAAAATATGGCGGTCAGGACCTCCTCGACAACATCCTCTTGGCCGACGATCACCTTCTGAACCTCGGTTCGAATCTTGTTGAATACGTTCTGGACCTCGGACGCGGAGGCGGCGGGGTCATCCTGATGCAACTTTGGATCGGTCATCGTGTTTCCGTATCGTGTGCCGCGATGGAAGGCGTCGGGAGAGGCCCGGGGACCATGCCCACCACCGAGTGGTTTTGAACCCCCGAGTATAGTCGGCCCCTCCCGTGATTCTGGTATTCGCTCTTCCTGATGAACACGCCTCGCGTTGGAACCTGCGAACTTGTCCAACTCCCACTCAACCCATGCCTGAACTCCCAGAAGTCGAAGCGATTCGCCGACAAATCGGATGTGTCGTGACTGGTGGCTTGATTTGCATGGCCAAAGTCCAACGACGGGATGTCGTCCGGGATCGTTTGGGTCGTCGTGAGGGGCGTCTTTCCCCGGATGATCTCGGTCGACGTCGGGTCATTCGTGATGTCGACCGAAGAGGAAAACAATTGATGATCTCGTTTTCCGATGGCGGTGGGATGATCATCCGACTGGGAATGTCTGGACGAATCAACCTTGAAGATGGCTCGACGCGGCAATCTGTGTTTGCGCACAGGCACCTGGTCTGGATGATCGAGTCTCCGAATTCTCCAGAAACGAAGATCAGAATGTCGTTTATCGATCCAAGGCGGTTTGGCGGTGTGTACCTGTTCACCTCCGCCGAGGACTGCCAGAGCCGCCTTCTGGCGGGTCTTGGACCAGAGGCTACCTCGATCCAGGGAAGGCGCCTTGGTGGCCTTCTGAGGAGGACCAGGCGGGCTGTGAAGGCTGCCCTGCTTGATCAAGCCGTGCTCGCTGGCGTTGGGAACATCTACGCCGACGAAGCACTTCACCGGGCAGGGCTTCACCCGGCCCGACCTGGTGATTCGATCTCCTCGCCTGAAGCGTCTCGGCTGGCAGCTGCGATTCGGTTCACACTCCGCCGTGCCATCCAAGCTGGTGGAAGCACTCTGCGGGATCACGTGCTTCCTGATGGATCAGCAGGCGTGTTTGTTGGACAGCATCAGGTCTATGGCCGAGGCGGAGCACCCTGCCTCCATTGCCGGCACCCTCTCGAGGTTGTGCAGATCGCCTCTCGAACCACAACGTTCTGCCCAAAATGCCAACGTTGACCCCGATGACTCGCCAAGACGTTCCCCACAATTAACACACACGACTCCAGTGACCACCGAATGGTCTCTTCTAGAGAGGAAAAGGTTCTTTATCTCTTCCTCTTAGAAGAGAGGCGCCGGTTTGTGGAAAACCAACCAAAAGACAACATAAACCAATACAAGACAAGGGTTTATGTTCAAAGCGGCGTGCTGGTGGTTTGTCAACTAAGCGTCGGATAGCGCTGGTTTGTGTTGGGCTCGGGGGTCATCTGGGAGCCCCGGGGCTTCAAGCCGGTTTCCGCCGTCACGCACAATCCAAAACACAAATTCCTACCGGCGCTTCCTGCAGGATTCATCCACAAGAACTGTGGAGAAGACCCGATGAAGTGACCACACCAAGAAAACCCCACCAGAGGCCAGTTATCGGGCCTTTGGTGGGGTTTTGGTCGGTTTTGAGAATCACAGATTCGGGCTGCGTTGGGTCCAAGGCTCAGATCTCAACCCGCCCAAGAACATTCGTTTCCAGCCTGTCTAGAGCATCTGAGAATGAGGAATCCTCGTCTCGTCTTCGGTTCACAGCCCGAATCGCATGCATCACGGTCGTGTGATCACGGCCACCGAAGTAGCCACCGATCTCTTCCAGGCTGAATCGGGTGTGCCGCCGAGCCAGCCACATGCAGATCTGTCGGGGAACCGTGATCGACTTGTGGCGTCGTTTGCTCAGCAGATCTGTCAACTTCACGTCGTAGTACCGGGTCACGGATTCGATGATGGTTTGGATCGACGGGGCGGCCCCCTCCACACCACCACCCCTCGAAGGATCGTCCGCGAGGGCTTTTTTGGCAAGCTCAAGAGTGATTGGCTCGTTCTCGGCGAGGGCAAAACCACGAATTCTCGAGAGGGCCCCCTCTAACTCGCGGATATTCGTGTCCAACCTGGCCGCAATGTAGGCCGGAACATCATCCGGAAGCTCCAGATCGTGCAGTAGTGCCTTCGCCTTGAGGATCGCAACACGCGTTTCGTAACAAGGACGCTCGATTCTGGCGACAAGCCCACAGTTGAAACGGCTCGTCAATCGTTCCTCGAGGTCGGGGATCTCCGCTGGAGCGGCGTCGGAACTGAGCACGATCTGCCGGCCAGACTGATACAAGGTGTTGAAGGTGTGGAAGAACTCTTCCTGACTTCGATCATGCTTGGATAGGAAGTGAATATCGTCGATCACCAGGACATCAGCCGTCCGGAAGTGATGCCGGAAATCCTGCATCCGGCCCGCCTTCACACACTCATGGAAAAGGTCCATGAAGGTGGAACATGAGATGTAGCAGATGTTTGCGTCGGGCTGATCAGCCAGAATCAACTGACAGATCGCCTGAAGAAGGTGTGTCTTGCCAAGCCCGACCCCACCATGGATGAAATATGGGTTGTAGGCTCGTCCGGGCTTCTCTGCGACCGCCGAGGCCGCCATGAGCGCGAGACGGTTGCCGGGTCCGACAATGAAATTGTCGAAGACGTAATCAGGACTTAAGACCATCTGCTCTGCAGCGAGATCAATCCCCTCGTTGCGAGGAACCGCCTTCTGGCGGCCATGACCCATGGTCAATTCACTTGGTTCGGGCTGCTCACACTCCTCTGGTGAGACAAATCGCACCGAGATGAGCATTCCAGTGACCGCCTGAGCAGCTTCCTTGAACGGATCCATGCATGCTCGCTGGAGATAGCGAAGTTGCACTGGTTCTCGAACACAAAGCCGAAGGACGCCACCTTCGAAATCAACCGGCTCGATGTCATCAAACCACGCACGACACATTTCTGGGTGATTCAACCTCAAATATGCGATGAGGTCCTTACGGAGTTCTGGATCTGGTCTCGACATATCGACAGACTCCACGCGGCGTCATCCCTCGTGAATCAGGAAAATCTAGAACAACTCAATGCCTGATGTGGTTGATTTCAGAACACTCGATCAACGAAGCCCACCGTGACCGAGAACAAGAATGTACTCCCGAAGAAGGTCTCTCGTCAACCTTTCTCTTGAAGCCCCTCAGAATTCGTGGAACCATTTGACTTTTCGATGGAATCACCCCCAACCCCCACGCTTGTTTCGACAGAGACTTCAGCAACTTCCGCGAGCTGTGTTTCGTATCGCCGCCGATTCGTTCGATGGTCCATTAGAAGATGCACTCGATCAGCATCAGATCCGAGGGTTGCGAGTCGCTCTCGCGCATCAGAGAGCAGAGTTCTACGCGAGAGATGAACAAGCACCACATGTTCCGCGTCCCACTTTTTAAGGAGCTCAGCGATATCGTCAAGGTGAAGATGTCGGCCGACTCGAGCTCGTCCACGATGATCCTCGTCGAAGAACGTGCACTCCGCGATGACGACTCTCGCCTTGGCAAATTCATCCCGCTCTAGAAAATCTCCACGATCAGTGTCACCGGTGTACGCGATCAAGGGGATCTCTGTCTTCACAGTGAGATCATTTCCTTCACTTCGGATTCGGCGCAACTCGCTCTGGGGAAGATCTTGATACTCCAGCTTTAACTTATGACGATGTTCGACGACCGCATAACCAAGACTTGGACATGTGTGCCTGGTCTCGATGGCCCGGAGAACAATGTTCTGACGGAGTTCAATCTCAGATTCTGGTTCGATCTCGACGATTTCATTGGGCGTCTTCTGACGTTCGAGATCGACCCATGAAGCAAGCATTCGACGCAGCGGGCCAGCGATCTCTGGATGGCAGACGATCCTTCCACCCTCCAACTTCTGGAAGTACCGCTGACTGAACCAGTATGGAATCGACCCAACATGATCCATGTGGGAGTGACTCAATGCGATGAGGTCACTGGTCAACGACGCACGGGTGCATTGACCCATGTCGAAGGTGACGCCGAATTCTGGAATCGTGATGGTGGTGTACTCGCCCGCGACACTAATTCCGTGGACACGGTAAGGCGGGAGGTACAAGAAACCGGACTGCCCATCACGGGGTGGTTGCTTGGGAATCATGTTGAAACTCCGGATGCCGGGGGCGTCCCCGACGTCGGACAAGGTGATCAAGCATGGTACTCGGCGATCATTCATGATGGTCCACGAATACCACTTGTAAGGTCTGTGCCGACAGATTCGATCATGCCCGTCCGATCACCATCCCACGGTGCCCGCAAAAGGAAGCGAGACGTGGGATATGCCGATGGATCTGGCATGGATCAGACTCCTGAAACAAACGGAACACCCCCGCTGCACAGCATCTACGAGGACGATCTCGACCTTCGAGATCTCGTCATTCGATTCGTCGAGGAAATGGATCAACGGGTCGAGACGATCCGATCAGCCTTCCTCTCTGAGGATGTGGTCGCGTTGCAGCGAATCTCACATCAGTTGAAGGGTGCGGCCGGCGGATACGGATTCGATTCGATCGGAGACTCCGCGGCTCGGTTGGAATACGACCTTCTCACCGACGAGGCGATGATCTCAGATCTTTCAGAACGGGTCGAGGACCTCATCAGTAGTTGCCGGGCCGCGGTGCGTCCGGGGGATTCTTGAAGCCGACTACCGGGAGTCAGTATGTCTCACGATGAACCGATGCGACCGCGGGTACTCGCGATCGATGACTCGGATCTCGTTCACCGACTCTTGCGAGCACGCCTGCGTCATGAGCGGATCGATCTCCATTCCGTCCATACGGCGGACGAAGGGATTGCTGCCGCGAAGAAGCTGCAACCCGAGGTTATTCTCCTTGATATCGATCTCGAAGATCTCGATGGCTTTGAGGTTCTCGCCCGACTCAAGGCCGATCCAATCACCCGCGACATTGCGGTGATCTTTGTTTCTGCGAGCAACGAAACTATGGACCGGGTTCGCGGCCTCGATCTGGGCGCGGTCGACTTCGTTGGAAAACCATTCGATGTCGGGGAGTTGAAAGCCAGAGTTCGATCTGCCCTTCGGATGCAGCGTCTGGTGAAGATGCTCGCGCAACGAGCCCAGCTCGACGGGCTCACCGGACTCTGGAACCGGGCGTATCTCGATGATCGCCTGGAGGCAGAGACCGCATCGGCGATCCGCTACGGAAACTCATTGTCCTTAGTGCTTTGTGATCTCGATCGGTTCAAGAGTCTCAACGATTCCTACGGCCACCCGTTCGGTGATGAAGTACTCGAACGAACAGCAGGCATTCTCGGAAGCGGTCGATCACCCGATGTCGCCTGCCGATACGGGGGAGAGGAATTCGCACTCATCGCGCCAGGAACCGATCTCATGGAGACGATGGAAGTCGCGGACCGGCATAGGGTTAGGATTTCCGAAATCCAATGGACTGATCGACCAGGCGTGAGGATCTCCGCTTCCTTTGGGGTCGCGGATCTGAGTTGCATCTCAGGAGCCCCGACTCCAGAGAAATTGATCGCTGCGGCGGATCAAGCGCTCTATCGGGCCAAGAAGGCTGGTCGTAATCAGGTGGTCGCCGCGGATGCTCAGGTCTGGCCACACTCCGCGACAGGTTGATCGGTTTGATCAGGGATCGACGCTCGGAGTCTCTTGTTTCGCAGCCTTAGGGGCCGGCGAAACATTTTTAGGTTGCACAGACCAGGCCTTCCGAGTCTTGTCGATCCACGCTGACTCTATCTCTGATGGGAGATCGATCGAGATCTGATGAATAACGGCATCTGTGTCGATGGTGCACGACAGACTCATCGGCACGGCATCATCGATATCCCGGGGGCCCGGAATCAACGGGACATCATCGACCAGAACCCACAATCGATCCGGGAAGCGAAGAAGACGAATCACGCCAGGTGTGTCGGAAGAACCGAGCGGGCCGGGAATCTTCAGGCTGTATCCGGGACCTGCGACGACATCAGCGATCTCGACCAATAAAAGTCCTCGACCGAGCGTCGCCTTGATCGTCAGCACACAGGGGACATCCGGAAGCAAATTCACACTCTCGAGCCGAACGCCTTCACGGTCCATTCTCCATCCATCATCTTGAGGGGAGAGACCATCTTCCGGCATAACTCGAAATCCAACCCTTTGTGAAGCGTCGAGCAGAATCGTTTCGGTTCGATCACCAAGGTTGGCGATCCGAATGTTCCGCCATCGCACGTCACAGTTTCCAGAGTGGACCTGGAATCCGAATCGCCCCTGGGCATCCACGAAATCAAGGTGGTCGATCGCCGGGACATCATTGATCCAAGTTCGGATGCGAGGACCGATCGCGAGAATCTTGTAGTTGTTCCACGCACCAGGCGCGAATGCCTCCTGTGCATCGACATTGTCTTGAAGCGAGGCGAGCCAGCCGCGACGTCCTTCGTCATAAAGCCCAGCCGACCAGGCACGGTCCGAGGGATCGATCTCGATCTGGTAGCCAAACATTCGCGACCCATCGATCGTACTCCGGATTTGCACGCCCGAATTGCCGCCATCCTTCTCGATAAACACGTCGAATTCAAGAAGGAAGTCGCCGTATGAGTCAGGGCTCACAAGGAACGCATTCTGTGGTGCGGACCCGGTTCCATGCACCTCCAGCCGCCCCTTCGCATCAGTGGTGAAATTGAAGGTCGCCGGACCCCCCACCACATTCCAACCTTTTGGAAGGACATCTCCAGTCGCGGGGGCGGCGAAGAGTGGGGCCATCGGGAGCGAAGACCACCATGTTGGTCGGACTTCTGTGTCGAGTTCCTGGGCCAAACTCACGATTGGTGAGCCGACAAGCAGGAGCACAATCAAAGCTACGGTTCGGTGGAGGATCTTGATCATGATGCCGGAGCATACCCGTCAGGAAGATCTAGGATTCCGAATTCGAACCGTTCGATCCGAAGCGGTACCGATCTACACTTAGGGCATGATCCTGAAACAACGATCCCTCTCGTTTGTGGCCACACTGGTTCTGAGCGTCTCCACCGTCTCCACTGTCACCGCCCAGAATGGTGATCGGGCAGGCGAGATCCAACGTGAACTCCCAGAGGAGTGGCGGCTGCCCGCATCCCCTCCGCTCACCCCCGCCGCATCCAAGGAGGCGTTCGTTCTCCAACCGGGATACCGGATTGATCTCGTCGCGAGCGAACCATTGATCGGCGATCCAGTCCAGATCGCATTTGATGGCCGTGGTGATCTCTGGGTGGTGGAGATGCGGGGGTACATGCCTGATGCGAACGGAACCGGTGAGATGAAACCGGTCGGACGGGTGGTCAAGCTTCATGATCAAGACGGGGATGGCATCATGGATGAAGCCGACGTCTTTCTCGACCACCTCGTTCTTCCCCGAGGAATTGCACCAGCCTTCGATGGTCTCTTGCTGATCGAACCACCGAATCTTCTCTATTGCCGGGATACCGATGGAGATGGTCGCGCCGATGACACCCAAGTGCTGGTCTCCGGTTTCGACGGCCTGGAGAACCCAGAGCATGCTGGTAACGGCCTTCGGTACGGCATCGACAACTTCTACGAGACGTCCCAGCATCACCAGTCTTTTCGGTTCCGGCAGCGGGCCGATGGTGATCTCGATGTCGAAACAAGAAAAGTTCCGAAGCATGGCCAGTGGGGTGTGGCGAGAGATGATCTTGGTCGTCTCTACTATTCACCAAATTCCGATCCCTTGATCGGTGATGCCTTCCCGAAGCACTACTCGGCGCGGAACACGGAAGCCGGCGGACTTCCAGGTGTTCCACGACATGTGGCGACCGATCGTTCAACCTGGCCGATTCGAATCAACCCCGGGGTCAATCGTGGATATCAAAAGGCGACGCTGCGTGAAGACGGCACACTTCGGACCTTCACCGCGGCGTGCGGTCCAGAAGTGTTCCGAGGGACATTGGTCAAAGGTGCCGAAGGAGACGCGTTCGTCTGTGAGACAGCGGGAAACCTCGTCAAGCGATACGACCTTCAAGACCAAAATGGTGTTCCAACCGCAACTCCGGTCCATGAGAAATCCGAATTCCTCGCGTCGACCGACGAGCGATTCCGACCAGTCAACCTGCTGACTGGTCCGGATGGCGGCTTGTACATCGTCGATTTCGCGCGAGGGATCGTCCAACATCGAATCTATATGACGTCCTGGCTCCGAAAGCAGGTCGAAGAGCGAGAACTCGCGGCACCGATCGGCATGGGCCGGATCTGGCGGGTGGTCGACGAGGACTCAGCGACGGATATTGTTCGGCCGGATCTAACTCGAATGGAGAATTTTGAGTTGGCGGAGTTGATGACCTCGAATCCGAATGGCGCTCTTCGAGATACCGCCCAACGACTCTTGGTCGAGCGGACCGCATTGGATGTAAGCGATCAGCTTCGACGCTTTGCGAGCGATCAAAAGATGGCTTCGAGATACCGCCTTCACGCGATCTGGACGCTCCAAGGTATCGATTCGATCGATTCTTCCATCATCGAGATGCTGGCCACCGACCCAGACCCATTGATTCGAGAGCACGCCGCAAGAGTGTCCGAGTCGCTTCCTCCCCGACTCCGATCCGGCCCACTGAGCAGGCTGGCCTTCGACAAGGTTGATCGGGTTCGTCTTCAAGCAGTCCTTTCGATCGGCGAACTTCCCTCGAGCGAGGCGATGCCATTGTTCGATGCGGTTCTTGCCGAACAAGTGGAAGATCCGGCGATTCGAAGCGCGATCCAGAGTGGACTCGCCGGCCGGGAAGTCGCGATGCTTCGCAGTCAGGGTGACCCTCGGAATGGTGGTTGGTTGGGCGGTACGGGGCCCGCCCAACGTCAGGTGATCCGCGAGCTCGTGGAGCCGGTCTTGAAGCGCCGTCGCCCGGACGAGGTGACGGCACTGCTTGCGGTGGCGGTCGATCAATACGCCGAAGCGCCGGCAACCAGCCTCTTGATTCTCGACCAAGTGTCGACAAAAACCCGTCCAGGCGCGAAGAACGCAAAATCGATGATGCTGCTCGGAAGTCCTGCGGGTTGGGACGCTGTACTGACCGCGGATCCGGCAGATTGCGATCCAAGGATCATCGAAACCGCCCGTGCAGTCGACACGACGCTGCGATGGGTGGGTCGACCAGGAACAACGACAGTGACGACGATTGATACGTCACCTGACGGCTTGGTGGCGAGAGGACGGCGTCTTTATGGCCATTGCATGACCTGCCATCAGGCGACCGGTCGTGGTCTTCCTCCGGTGTATCCCCCACTTGATGACAGCCCTTTTGTGACGGGTAGTCCGGAACGGCTGACCCGGATTCTCTTGCATGGACTTCAAGGGCGGATCAAGGTCGATGGTCGCGTCTACAACCAGTCGATGCCAGCGGCGCCGTACACCAGCGACGTCGATCTCGCGGCGGTGATGAGCTACATCCGTCAGGCGTGGGACAATATCGCAGATCCGATCGAACCAGAATTCGTCGCGAAGGTACGCGAGGACACCAAAGGCCGGGTGCAGCCTTGGTCACCAGAAGAACTCACAAAGTTCGAAGATTGAGTTGAACTGGTCACCGGTGGCGGAGTGTTTCCGAATCCCAGATCAACGCTGCCCGATGACTTCACCGACCGGCATGTTCGGAAGGGGTTGGAGTCGCCCTTCTGGCGTGAGGCGAAGAATTCCCGCCGCGTTGAGGTACTTCAGCACCGCAACCTGAAGGTCTCGCTTGGAAGTGTCACGCCGGTCTTCAGCGGTTCGAAGGCCGGCGACCGCGGTGGTGCGGTCTCTTGCGGTGGCACGGTCCGGCGCCGCGTCGATCGAGGCGATTCGATTCTTCGCGATTTCCACACTTCGCTCTTGAAGCAGAATCGAGAACTGGGCACGATCAATATCTCGAATCGACTGACGGACGGAAACCGCCGCATCATCGAGGGAGCGGCTGTAGAGGCGTTCATCCTGCACAAATCGAACCTGGGCCTGACGCAGGGCGACCGACTCATCAACTCGGTCGAGCGGGAGACTCAGAAAAACCCCACCGCTTGCCCGAGTATCACTGAGGTCGACGCCATTGAGCACATCATTTCCTCCGACTCGAAAGTCTGCCGTAAGGTCGAAATCCGGCAAGAGACCATTCTCGGCGAGATCGATCTGTCGACGAGCGTCTTCGAGTTGATCACGATTGGTCTGAAGATCGAGTCGATACTCCATGGCGTATCGAATCGCCTGATCACGATCAACCTCCGGGATGGGAAGTTGGATTTCAGTCGGGATGATCACCATCGGACGTTCGGGATCCATGCCGATTCGGACCTTGAATCGATCAAGGGAGAGTTTGTACGCCTCCTGGCGTGATGCCAGATCATCAACCGCATCAAGTGTGTCCTTGCGAGCCTCGTCGGCCTCGAATGGTTGTGATCTTCCTGTCTCGACCAATGCGGTGAGGAGTTCTTCGACCTGCCGGTTCAGCGCCAGGCCGCCTTCAGCATTCGTAATCGCCTGGAGTTGCAACACGAGTCCGAGATAATCGGTGACGATCGCGACATAGAAATCCCGGCGGAAGATCTCGAAGGATCGGGAGGCGTAGACGAGGTTTCGTTGGGCCTGAATGAGACTCTCTCTGGCGACGATGCCTCCGCCTCGGAGGAGCGGGAGTCGACCTTCGATGATGAAACCGGCGTTCTGCACTCCATTTTCGGTCGACGCGTCATCGATGTTCCGGGTCAGACCGGCGAGGAATCGAGCGGTGACCTCACCACCGTAGGGCAGTCGCTGCCGGACCCCGAAGTCGTTCGCGACTCGGAGTGCCGCGTCGTAGCGACCGATGCCTTCACCAGCATCGATCGTGGTCTCGTTGAAGAATCGCGGTTCGAAGAGATGCTCCTGCACGATCAATGAGAGTGCCGAGAGAAGATAGGTCTCTTCGGCGCCGGTGTATTCGGTGGCATTCTGTTGCGCAAAGGCGATCGCGTAGTCGAGCGTCAGGGGTTCGGCGTTGGCCGGGGTGTCGGCGAGTCGTTGGATCCGTTTGATGATCGCGTCGGCTTCACTCTCAGCTTCGCTGCGGCCGGTGAAGGCCAGCTCGTCGGCAGCCGGGTCCACGGTGGATGGCTCGTTCAGCTCCGGCGTGTCCTTGGGGAACGGTTCACCTTCCGGATACGAATCGGGCGACAATTCTGGAGCGGTTCGAATTCCGGCGGCGAGGACAGCATTCCGCTCCTTCACCAGATCGTCGGTTCGAATGTCGACCTGACGAGTCCGCTCGCCACATCCAACGAGTCCGATCAGCAGCCCGTTGGCGATCATCTTGCAGGTGAGGGAAGAGCGGGAGGACATGGTCGTCTCCGGAGTCGGGAGTCGTGGCGGGATTCGAAGGAAGGTCGAGATCAATGAACCGGTGAACAGTCTCCGGGTTCTTCCTTGAGAGGTGATCGGTTTCAAACCTCTCAGATCGGATCTGATTCGAACTTAAGACCTTGAAACCGGACAGATTTTGAAACCAAAAACACCTGTATATGGGTTTAAAACACACTTTCTAACCAAATAGGCCAGATCTTCCCGCATGAAAGGTGATGGTTTCAGCGATCTCAGACACCTTGAAAGCGTATCCAATGAAGCGTCTTATGGCGATTCAGGCACATTCACGGAATGTCCCGCCTCCCGATGAGGTCCTGAGCGAACATCTATATATGCCACCAATCACTTTTGACAGTCGGAGCCTTTTCATCGCCGGACGACGGACCACCCTGGTTGGCGCCGGATGTGAATACGCCATGCTCCCACAGGCCGAACGGGTCGATCGACTGCGGGGTGTCGCCCGACTCGGTTTCAACACCGTGATCGCATCCTGTCCCTGGTTCCTCCATGAACCAATCAATGGGCAATTCGACTTCGAGGGCGATCTCAACATCTCCGAATTCCTCACCGAGGCACACGCGTCAGACCTTCGTGTCATTCTCCGAATAGGGCCAGTCATCGGTGCTCCTTTCGACGGGGGTGGACTTCCGACCTGGCTCGGGGATCGTCCGGAAGTCGCTTCCAGAACCGGAACGCCCGAGTTCCTCAAACTGGCATCGGCATGGTTCGGCCGGGTCACGACCGAGATCACTGAGCATCAAGCAGATCGAGATGGCGGTGGCCCGCTCGTTGGTATCCAGGTCGAGCATGGGTGGAATTGCGGTTCACAATCTTCTGCGGAGGGATATCTCGTCGAACTTGTTCGATATGCGCGGGAGTGTGGGATCACAGTTCCGATTCTCACCGCCAATGGATTCTGGCAGGAGACCGAAGGTGCGATCGAGACTTGGAGCGGGTGGGACGAGCTGTTCTCCAACTTGCGTCAGGTCGGCACCCTCCAATCTGAGAAACCGAAGTTCTGCCTGATCGAGCGATCACCTGCGGAAGCCTTCCGCCGACCCGGCATCCAGCATGTTCCGCCGGTCACGGGTGATCTTGCGGAGCGTCTGGTCAGAGTTCTGGCCGCCGGTGCGCAACCGCTCATCGCCCATGCTGTCGACGGCGTGCTTCCGGCGGGCGCGGCCGGTTGTGACGACTTTGGGGCGATCGCACCAAATGCCTTCGCCGCCCCACTCCTCGACACCTCAGGCGAGACAACCGATCAGGGTCGGGAGGCCTCCCTGATTCTCCGCTTCGCCCGTGACTTTGGTGGTGTGCTCGCCGATCTAGACCCCGATGACCAACCGATGGTGGTCGACCCAGATGATGCCTCCTCCGGGGTGGTCGCAATTCCCCGCTCCGGCGGCGCGGGCACGGTAATTTTCTTCTTTCGCCGAGGTGATTCAGCGGCGACCCATGTGATCGATCGGACCGGACGGCGGCTTCCGGTGCGATTCGGAGATCATGACTTCACCTGGACGTTGCTGGACGCAGATCTTCAGGGAAGGGGCCGCCTTGACTATGTCACCGCGATGCCACTCGCGCTGATCGCGGGCCGATTGCTGGTCGTATCCGCTCCGTCAGGTGAAGCGGTTGAACTCTCGATCGATGATCGTCCGTTTACCACCTTTGCCCCTCGGAATCGTCAGGACGGATCCGGTCCGATCATCGAACAACACGCAGGATTCACCATCGTCGTGCTCAATGAACGTCAGGCCGCAACCCTGATTGACGATGGTGAATCGATCGTGATCGGTGCGAGCAGGGTTGGATCTGATGGATCTGTAGTTCCGTGGGACAATATGTCGCCGATTCGGATCGCCGTCGATGGAACCAGATCGCGCCCAGAGATCACAGAGAACACTGGCCGCAAGAGTCGCCGAATCAAGAACTGGTTGAGTTGGGAGGAGCCCGACTGTCGGAAACCTGATCATCCTCGTTCGATTCCCGTTGATGGCGACCTCGGACTCGCCTCTATCGGAGCCGGGCTAGACCATGCGTGGTTCACCGCGGAGACGACGTTTTCGACGACGACGACGGCCGATCAGGAGTACCGGCTGCTTGGCGGACTTCGATCAGGAGACTTTTGGCTCGATGGCCGCAAGATGAACCAGGTCTCAGAGGCACGGATTTCGATTCCGGCGATCCACGGACCGCACCAGATCGCGATCTTCGCGAGGCACGCTCCGAGAACGGTCGACGGCATCAGATCTCCAGGAGACGGTGATCGACCCGGAGCACTGGTTGCGATCTGTCCATTGAGCGATGTGGAGTCAAGCAACGTTCATGTCGACCCTGTCGATCCGTTCCTTCTCCATCGGTTTATTCCCGGCGCTGCGGACGGCGAAAGGACCTCTGAGCAAGGACTGCAATTCGCGTTCAATCATCGAAGGAAGACCCCGGTGGTCCTCGAGATCGCCCCTGGTTCTTCGGGAGTGGTCCTGCTCAACGGGACACCGATCGACGTCTTTGGTCGGGCGGGATATCGCCGATCGTTCTCTTCCTCATTGGACGAAGCATTCAAGGCCGGCGGAAACAAGTTCCAGATCGTGCCGTTGGAGCACGTGACCGAAGAATCTGTCGAGACCATGGTTGGCTTATTCGAGGTCGTCAAAGAGATCGTTCCTGCCGAGGCATGGCGACTTCGCCGCTGGGAGACGACTCCGGACCCCCGGATTGGCGACTGGGTGCCCATGATTCCCACTGGGATGAAGGCCCCACGCTGGCTTCGAGGCGAGTTTAAAGTCCCGGCGGCACGCCGTAAGCAGGTTCAGTCCGGGCGGCTTCGCCTGGAGGGTGTCACCCGGGGGCGTGCAAAGGTGAACGGAATTGATCTCGGCGGGTACGCTCTTCGTGAACCGGGTGGACGGACCGCCCGCGGTACTGCGTCGATCGAACTTCTGATCCCCGCCAACGCCTTTCTCGGCGAAGGCCCGATCGAGTTGCTCCTGTTCGATGAGGCTGGTGCCGATCCTTCGAGAGTGACGATCGACTTCTGATCTGATCTCTTAGACTCACGAGACGCGGTCGGGGTGATTCGCCATGGTGATGGACTTCATCGGTGATCAGGATCGCGCCAGATCTCAGACTGGCCGTTTGATCGTTCTGTTTCTGCTGGCAGTGCTGGGAACCGTGGCAGCGGTCTACTTTGTGGCCGCCACCGTCGTGGTGATCTCCTCTCAGGAAGAAGAGACGCCGCTCGGATGGTGGATCCCCGAACTCCTGCTGGTCGTCGGCGGCGGAACCATCTTGGTCATCCTGCTCGGATCCCTGATCAAGATGGCGCAGCTCTCCTCCGGCGGCAAGTCCGTCGCGGAAGCTCTGGGAGGCGTGCTCGTCCATCCGGATGAACGGGACCCCGATCTCCGGAAACTCCTCAACGTTGTCGAAGAGATGTCGATCGCCTCTGGATGCCCGGTTCCACCGGTGTACATCATGGAAGATCCTTCGATCAATGCGTTCGCGGCCGGATTCGGTTTCGATAGCGCGGTGATCGGTGTCACCCGGGGATGTGTCCAGCAACTCTCGCGTGACGAGTTACAAGGTGTCATCGCGCACGAGTTCAGTCACATCGTGCATGGCGACATGAAACTGAACATCCGTCTGACAGGCCTCATCTTTGGAATCATGGCGATCGGCTTCATTGGCTACATCGCCTTCCGATTCATCGGACCGGTACTGCTTCACACCCGGAGCGGCGGCAAGAATAACTCCGGGCCGGCGATCGGTATCGGCGTGATCGTGGCGGGACTTATTCTGATGGCGATCGGCGCACTCGGTACGTTGGCGGCACGCTTGATTCAGGCGGCAGTCAGTCGACAGCGGGAATTTCTCGCCGATGCGGCCGCTGTTGACTACACGCGAAATCCAGCAGGGATCGGCGGTGCGCTCCGGCGCATTGGCGGCTTCCAAACCAACAATATCGAAAAGGCTGCCGCCAGCGAGTTTCAACACTTCTTCTTCACCTCCGCCTTGTCGACGTCTTTCGCAACCCATCCGCCTCTAGCCGAACGTATCGCGCGGATCGAGAATCGAACACCGGCAGACGTTCGACCACAGATCGATGGCGATCCTTCAGCCGCGGCACCACCGGTTCCAAACGCAGCATCAATGAGCGGCCAGGTCGCGGGATTCGCCGCCACAGCAGGCGTGGCAACATCGAGGAGCCGCGAGGTTCGACGCGCGGATGAAGTTCGAGAAAGCCTCTCGCATCTCGGGGATGCCGATGCCGAACATCTCGCGTACGCCCGCGTGCTCATCTCTTTGCTCCCGGATACCGTTCGAAGCGCGGTCCATGACACGATCGGGGCCAAGGCGGTCTGCCTCCTTCTTCTGGTCGATCAAGATCAGAAAGTCCGCCATACTCAGGCCGAGGAGCTTTCCAAGACTTTGGATTCGTCAACGATCCAAGAAATACAACGACTTCGACATACGGTGGCCGGGCTCGTGTCAGGAAACCCAGAACTGCGACTCGTCCTTGTCGATCTCGCCATGCCCGCGCTTGCCCGAATGGATAAATCCGATTCCAAGGCCTTCCTTCAGGCGGTCGAGGCCATGCAGGTCGCCGACGGCCGAATCGATCGCTTCGAATGGCTGCTTGGTCGTCTCCTTTCCGTTCACTTCGATCGATTGACAGGCGGAAAATCAACACGAAGCCTGAACCCGAATCGATCGATCACACTCCTTGCGGAGCCCGCCCGGCTCGTGCTCGCGATGATTGCCTGGAGTGGCGCCAGAAACGAGGAACAGGCGTTCGCCGCCTTCCAGGCTGGAGCCCGCCGTATGAAACTCGGCGATCTGGATCTTCCTGGCCGGAACGACTGTTCGGTGACGGAGCTCGATCAAGCGATGGATCGACTGAAACGACTTCGCTGGAAGGATCGATCGGTCCTGCTCGATGCTGCGGTTGATGTAATCTGTGCGGATGGTCAGGCGACGATCGGAGAGGTCGAACTTCTTCGAGCCCTCTCGTCGACCCTCGATTGTCCGATGCCCCCGGTTCTTCCGGGGCGGGTCTCGTCCTGAGTGACTGCCTCATCCTAGATACCGAACCACACCAAAAGGAGAACCCTTGGTCGCAGCATCCATCTTCATCCTCATTCTGGTGACGGTATTCATGCTCCACCGGCCGAAGCCAAAGATGGCATTGATCTTCTTTGGAGTATCGATGACCTGCATAACACTTCTGTTCCTTCATCACGCGATCGACGACCTCGGACTCAGTTTCTAACCGCTCACCGCTCGACCAAAAAATGGAGATCTTGAATATGAGGACTTTGCATGGATGGGAGCGAACATCGTTCGTCTTGCTTCACGTCTACGTCCTCGGCGTCTGTGGTGTGGTGCTCGGAGCGTTCACAGTCCAGTTCCTTGGAAAGGAAATTCCCTGCCCGCTCTGCATTCTTCAACGAATGGCCATGCTTTTGGCGGCGGTGGGACCGATGTTCATCATCAATCGATCCTCGATTCACGGGTCCGATTCAAAATCAGATCTGTCAACCGGATTCGGCATGTCGATTCTTGCCGCGCTCGTCGGTCTGTTCATCAGCGGTCGGCAGGTGCTGCTTCACATTATTCCTGGTGACCCTGGTTACGGCGGCACAGTGTTCGGATTCCACCTGTACACCTGGGCGTTCACCGTCTTCAGCACGATTCTCTTGGCCAGCGGGATCACGCTGGTCATGAGCCGATACATGACGATCAGTACGCACGTCGGACGTCCGAGAGTGGCATCTCGACTGACCGCCTGGGTACTCGGGCTCGTCATTGCGGCGAATGCGATTTCGGTATTCTTTGAGAGCGGAACGACCTGGTTCCTTCCAGACGATCCGACCAACTATGAGCTCATCGAAGAATTTAATGAGTTCCGGCGACATCGGGCCGCAGAGCGCCTTCGCCACGTCTCAGAAGGCCAGCTGAACCTGGGTACGGATGATCGACTGGGGTTCATCGACCCGGAGGATTCCGAGGTCTCCGTCGACCAGCCAGTCGACAGTCGAACCCCATGATTGGATGAACTCGGCGGTCACCTTTACCCGGGAATCTCCAGTGGGGAACCAACTGGTTCCCAGGGTGGCCATCACGACATCCTGTTGACCGCTGTCGAGGATCGTTCCCCACTCGCCTCGCACATAGACATCCCAGTTCGGAGTGAGGAAGAACGCGCCCTGGCCGACGCCGGCCCATCGCCTCCCGCCCTCACCACCACCGCCGGGAACGTCTTGGTAGTAGCCGGCCGCCATAAGTCCAAGCCCGGAACGCTGCCAGGAGAGATCGACGGTGGCGCGGGTCGCATCACCCGAGATCGCGGACGGTCCATTGATGTCGTAATCGCCCCAGTCGTAGGCGCCTCCGATTCCAAGTAGTAGGCCGTCGGTCACTGATTCGGGGTAGGGATTGAAACTGTAGAGAGAGTCCCAATCGCCGAAGGGCTTGAACTCGAAGCGGCCCATGACGCCCATCCGCTGATTTTGGAGCGGGTCGATGTCGCTCTGTCCCCAGCCATTGGAAAAGGTCAACCAGAAACGATGATCATCAAGTTGTTTTCCGACCAGCAGGCCCTCAGGACGGCCCGCGTCGAATTGTCCGGCGGCATACGAGAGGGACGCACCAAGTTGTTCGGTGAGGGCGATGGCCTGCTCAAGCGAGAAAGCCTCAGAGAGGATTCCTGCTTGAATGAAAAGGCCGTCGTCAAACTCGTACTGCAAGAACGCGTACTCGGGGCTGGGTACTCCGCCCGAGTAGATGGAGGTTGAGATACCGTAACTCCATGCCGGACTAAAGACCGTGCCGCTCAGTGTGAGCCAGACCGTATTGAGATCCGCGCCGTATTGCGTGTGCTCGCCCGGGGTGGAGTTCAGAAGCCAGTCGTACTGGATGAATACCTCAGCCTCGACGGTGAACAAGCCGTCCGCCGAGGCAACCTGGTTCCACGGCCGGTCGGTGAAAGAGGTCCGGCCTCGCGAATCTTCCAGAACATCGATGATGAGATTCCGAACTTCTTCCCGTCGCACGGCGTCGATCGGAGTTTCTGTGACGGCCGAGCGGTATTCGTCGATCTCCGCTCGAAGAGCGTCGATCTCATTCGAGATCCGTTGGTCGGCGCTGGGACTTGAGTTCAAACCGTTTCCCCCGTCGGCGGAATTCCAGACGGTCAAAAGAATCAGGATGAAGAAGCGGTTTCTGGTGGTTCCCATGGCGGCACCTTATCATTCGAACCAACGCTATCCACCGGGGGACTGCATGGTTGCGGTACTACGACCCAAATAGAGAGCACCAGCATGATGATCCCATTCCGCATCCCAATGACAATTCGTGTTTTTTCGCTCGTCCTGATGTTGTGGGTGAACCTTGATCTCCACGGCACCTCCGTCGCGGACACCAACTGGACTGACGCAGGTTCATTGATGGTCGAAGGTCGGGCGTTCGACGATCGAAAGTCTGCTTGGGATCGCTTCCCTGCCCGCGCCGAGGGCGTGGTCCGCACGCCGGTCTGGGGAAACTCGCGTCAATCGGCTGGAATCGCGATTCGCTTCATCTCGGACTCGCCGTCGATCGACGTTCGTTGGAAATTGACCAGCGACCGATTGGAAATGCCGCACATGCCCGCGACCGGTGTGAGCGGTGTAGATCTCTACGTCCGGACCGCTCTTCCGGGAAGTTCCGGCTGGCGATGGGTCGGGAATGGTCGCCCTGTCTCGGTCGAGAACGAGCAACGCCTCGCGAACGGACTGGATCCCGCAGTGCGAGAGTGGTTGCTTTATCTCCCGCTCTACAACGGTGTGGAGTCGATCGAGATCGGTACGGCGGAAGGCGCCTCCATCGAACCAGCGGAGAAGCGGAACCGACCGATTGTCTTCTATGGCACGTCGATCACCCACGGCGCCTCTGCTTCTCGGCCCGGAATGGCGCACGTGGCGATTCTTGGCCGCCGTCTGGATGTTCCGGTCGTCAATCTCGGTTTCAGCGGGAGCGGAACACTGGACATGGAGGTCGCCGACCTGATGGCGGAGATTGATGCTTCGGCGTATGTAATCGACTGTCTTCCGAATCTTCGTGGTGAGCTGGTGGCTGCACGGGCGGCACCGTTCGTCCGTCGCCTTCGGTCCTTTCGGCCTGATGTACCGATCATTTTGGTCGAGGATCGGACCTACGCCGACGCGATGTTCAACGCCGGCAAGGCGGCCCGCAATCGCGAGAGCCGAGCCGCATTGAAGGTGGCTCGAGATGAACTGACGGCTGAGGGCGTTGATCGCATCTTCTATATCGAAGGAGACGCCTTGCTCGGGGACGACGGCGAGGCCACGGTTGATTCCTCACATCCCACGGATCTTGGATTTATGCGACATGCCGACGTGTTCGAGCCGGTGCTGCGATCCGCATTGTCCGCCAGCGTTTCGAAGGAGGCTGGCCAATGACTTCCAAAGTTGCGCGAGGCGAAACCGCCGGTCAGAATCTCCGACCCGCTTGGCATCGTGCGTTGAGTTCTTTGGTCGGCGCCACGGGCGCTCGCTCGCTTATCGACAGGATGATCGGTCTCGAGCCGATCCAGTGGCTTCGTGTGATCCAGCAACAGGAGATTCAATCCTGGCTTGACGAGCTCCCCGCGGAAGACCTTGACGTGCTGGAGATCTCGGGTGACGAGTGGCGTGATGCGCGGCCTTGGAAAACGCATCGGACCGCGAATTTTCCAGCATTCGACGTCTGCGACCAGCCGCTGGAGGAACGATTCGACCTGATCATCGCCGACCAGGTCTTCGAACATCTCGACCGTCCATATCGAGCCGCGGGGAACGTTCTTTCGATGTTACGGCCCGGAGGTCGATTCCTGATTTCGACGCCTTTCTTGGTCCGGGTCCACGAGTTTCCGATCGACTGCACGAGGTGGACGGAAGATGGCCTCCGTCACTTTCTCGGCGAGGCGGGATTCCCACTCGACCGCATCAAAACCGGATCATGGGGGAATCGGGCGTGCGTGAAGGCAAACTTCTCCTGTTGGATGGGCTATCGGAGTCGTTTTCACTCACTTCGCAATGAACCTAATTTTCCGATTACGGTCTGGGCGATGGCCACCAACGCTTCCCCGTCGGATTCAACCACGGAGAATTCGCGTTGAGCACCGAGGAAACGGCACCACAGAGATCCGTGGTGAAGCGACTGGCATTGCCACTTGGCCCGATTCTGGCGGTGGTCTTCGCGATGGCGCTCCGCGCCGGCGGCCTCGAACTTGATGACTCGATGCTGTCTGGTGTGACGCTCTGGTGTGCCATCTGGTGGGTGACCGAGCCGGTGCCAGTTCCGGCGACGAGTCTGATTCCACTGGCATTCCTTCCGATCTTGGGGTTACTCGATCACAAGGCGACGGCGCATTCATATGGCGACAGCCTGATCCTCCTGCTGATGGGCGGATTCATGTTGAGTCGGGCGATGGAATGCACCGGCGCGCATAAGAAGGTCGCAATCGCGGTCGTTCAAGGCGTGGCGCGGCTGGGCGGGCATGGTGGTCGGAGTGTGATCCTTGGATTCATGATCGCTACCGCGGTGCTCTCCATGTGGATCTCGAACACCGCGACGACGTTGATGATGCTCCCGGTCGCGCTCGCGGTGATCAGCGGTTCCAATGACAAGAAATTTGCCATTCCGCTGCTGTTGGGCATTGCCTACGCCGCAAACATCGGTGGCATCGGTACGCCAATCGGTACCCCGCCGAACATCATATTCATGGGTGCGTTCGACAAGCTCGGCATCCGCGACGAGCCATACGGTTTTCTCGAGTGGATGAAGGCTGGGGTGCCGATTGTCGTCCTGTTCGTTCCGATCGCCTGGTGGTGGCTCACTCGCGGCCTCTCCGGAAAAGAGACCTTCAATCTTCCGAAGGGCGAGCCATGGACTCCGGGACAGCGGCGAGTTCTGATCATGTTTGCGGTGGCGGCGGGCTTGTGGATCTTCCAGAAGTACCCAGCCCTCCCGATCGGTTGGTTCGCGGCACAAGGATTGGACGATGGAGGCGGCGGATGGACCGGCCTGCTCCGTCTCGCAACGGCAGGAACCATCGATGCTCGAGGTTCCGGTTCGGCAACGGTGGCGGCACTCGTGGTTGTGGCCCTTTTCGCAATGCCCGATTCCAGAGGAAGTCGGTTGCTCGACTGGGCGCACGCCCGCACCATTCCCTGGGGCGTGCTTCTCCTGTTCGGTGGCGGCATCGCGCTGGCTCAAGCCTTTAAGTCGACCGGATTGAGCGAAGTCATCGCCGGTACGCTCACGGGGATGCGGGGGATACCGATTCCCGTGATGGTCGGTTTGGTCTGTCTGTTGACCACCTTTCTGACGGAGATCACCAGCAACACCGCATTGACCGCATTGTTGATGCCTATTCTTGGCGCGACGGCGATGGCCCTCGGCATCGATCCGGTGATCCTGATGGCCCCTGCCGCAATGAGCGCCAGCTGTGCCTTCATGCTTCCAGTGGCCACGGCGCCGAATGCGGCGATCTACGGTACCGAGGAAGTCCCCATCAATCGCATGATGCGGGAGGGGTTTGTCCTCAACTTGATCGGTGTGGTCATCATCTCGACCGTTGCCGTTTTTCTTGTTTCTAAGGCGTCGGAAGGGGTCGATCCGGATCTCGTGCCAACGCCTCCTTCCACTGCTCAACTTGATTCGGAGACCTCTTCATGAAACCGGCAACCCGACCCGATCTCGTGCTGCTCGAATTCGACACATGGGCCAACGCGCGACTCTTCGATGCGTGCGAGTTGCTCGACAATACGGCGCTCGATCGGGAATTCGAGATGGGCCTCGGCTCGATTCGAAAGTCATTGCTTCACAATCTCGGTGCGATGATCGGTTGGACCGGCGTCCTGCAAAAGGTGGAGGATCCGTTCGCGGGTATGAGAGAGGAGAACGCGCATTCCATTGAGGAAATACGGGCCACCCAGTTGTCGGCGAGCAAGGCGTTTCATGCCGCCGTCCTCACCGGGAGCTTTGACGACACCATGACTCGAGAACGCGAGGAGAAGACCGTCGTATTCACACGGGGCGGAATCTGCGCTCATGTGATGACGCATTCCATGCACCATCGAGCCCAATGCCTCAACATGCTGCGGCATCTCGGGGTGGATGGCCTCCCGGAGAACAGTGTCTTCCAATGGATGATGGCATTTCCACCGTCCGCCTGATTTGTGGCACTCGAATCGAGGCCGATAATCACCGACAAGGACGATTTTCCCTGAGAAGACAGGTCGATAACCGGTCTTACGAGATCCGGTAACTCGAAATGCAACTGTGGTGCGGGCCGGGCGGCGATTGCGTCGAAAAACTCTCCAGCGACGGAGACACGCCCGTCGGAGAAACCATCACCGTCGAGAGGATCTCGACTCCATCAGCTTCTAGAGACCGCTTTCCGACGCCGAAGGATCGGCGCCGTACGGGATCGCCTCGCCCACACCGGGCCAAAGCAGGAATCGACATGAACACCGACCTTTTTATCGAAAGCCTCTTCTCCTCACTCATCTCGGGCGACCGCCACGCCGCTCGCCGAATGGTGGACGCCGCGACCGAGCATGAGATCAGCCCCCAGACCTTGGCTCGCGAAGTCTTCTGGCCGACCATCAACAACATCACCACGCTTTATCGAAACGACCAGATGACGCAGCTCGCACAGCAATACGCCACGCGAACGCTCTCTGGCCTGATCGCGCAGAACCAGAGTCGATACGAACCGAAGGCTTCTCGCAATCGATCGATCTGCATGTTCTGTGGGCCCACCGAACTCGACGATCTGGCTGCTCGGGTGATCGTCGACCTTCTCGAAGCTGATGGTTATGACGTGACCTATGGCGGCGGCAACATTGCCCATGACGACATCATGCAGGAGACCCATGAACGGCGTCCCGACATCCTTCTCATGTTCAGCTCCGGCGGATCGGATGCACCAGGCATCCGACAGCTCATCGATCAGATCCGCGGGATCAACGCTTTTCCTGAAATGCAGATCGTGGTCGGCGGCGGGATCTTCAATCGAGCCGCAGGACTGGCCGAGGAGATCGGCGCGGACCTCTGGGCCACCGGACCCGACGACCTTCTCGAACAGCTCGAGGAGTACCCCGAAGTCCGATCGAGCCTCGACGATCGAACCGTGGGACGTGGCAAGGCCACTCGCGCCGCCTGATCTACTCGATTCCCTTTTAAACGAAGCGAAGGGCCTTGCCCTCCGATGCACCGCTCGGTCTACAGACCGGGCGGTGTCTTCATTCAGGCGCCCGGAATGTCGGCGATGGCGTGTGGAGAGAGAAGTCCGCCGACCTTGTCACCCTGCCGCCGAAGGCACCACCAGATCATCCCGAGTCCGATCGCGATCATGACGGCGCTAAGGCCCGCCGCGGGCCAGATGCTGGAGACGCCCCAGTTCGTCAGGTACTGGGCTCGGAACTGTTCCGAGGCGATGCGCATCACGCCGTAGCCGATCATGAACCAGCCACCGATGATTCCGGGCTTGCGCGGCTTCCACCACACGATCGCGAGCAGCGCGAACAGCAGGAGACCATCGGTGCAGGCTTGGAACAACTGGCTTGGGTAGTACGCGGTGAGATACGGCGCGATCGCCTCCGAGACATCCGACCGGCCGGCATACACCGCGTCGCGAAGGGTCTGCCGTCCCCATTCGCCGTTCGGGTTGGACACCATCGTCGCGAGGCTGTCGACGTTTGCGCCGTTCTGGAATTCGGGGTCGAGCATCTCGTCGGGATACTTGACGGCCCACCATGGCGCGGCGGCCTGTCGTTCGGGGGACAGCGGTCGGCCCCAGAGTTCACCGTTCACAAAATTGGCGAGTCGACCCAGGCCCAGCCCGATCGGGGCGCAGAATGCGACGCAGTCGACCAAGTGCCATGGGGTGATTCGATGCCGCAGACCATAGAAGATACAGGCCGCCATCACGCCCAGGATTCCACCGTGGCTCGCCATGCCGCCCTTGTGAATTTCGAGCACGCCCCAGAACGGGAACGATCCCGAGAACGTCCAGAGGAGATCAATTGAATAGAAGAGGACGTATCCGAGACGTCCGCCGACCAGGACGCCGATGACCATCCAGGTCATGAAATCCCCGACTTGTTCGGGCCGGAGAAGGCCCCGCCCCGTCCGGGCCATCCAGCGAAGGACGAGCCAACCGCCGACGAACCCAGCGAGATAGGCGAGTCCGTACCAGCGGATCCCGAATCCGTCCCCGACCCGAATCGCGAACGGAGAGAGATCGTGCATGTAGCTTTGGGCGAGGAGGAGCATCCGGCGAAGTGTACCGCCGTCGCTTGGAATCCTCGCTGCACAGTTGATCAGAACTGTGGATACTGGTTTCTGAAAGCGCCAAGCCATGCACGAAACCGCGGATCATTTCGTTCAGAACCTCTTTGACCTCTACGGTCC
>CALFOM010000133.1 GCA_937919685.1 uncultured Phycisphaera sp. | reverse complement strand
ATCTCTTCCTTGAGCGTTGGATTCCGCATCACTCGGTTGAAGGGAAGGAGCATCGCAAAGAGAAAGGTGAGTTCCGCGATGGCCGGAACTTCACTCTGGATGAAGATCGATGAACGTTCAGGATCAATGCCCATCGCGAGGAGGTCGCGGACGATTTCCAGGGTGTCCTCGCGGATCGCATCTGGTTGACTGGCGCGAGTGGTGAAGGCGTGGATGTTCGCAAGAATGAAGTAGCAGTCGTGGGTGTCCTGCAATTCGACGCGGCGTTTCACCGAGCCGACCCAATGGCCCAGGTGGAGTTTCCCGGTGGGGGTGTCGCCGGTGAGGATGCGGGCACGTTCGGTCGGTTTGGATTCGGTCATGGCACTCGGAGTATACGGTTGTCGAACCGGAGGCTCGGAGGGCGTGATCCACCGAACTCAGGCGAGCCAAACCGCGAGGCCGAGATTGAGAGCGTTGAACATGCCGTGAGCAACCATGCACGGCGCGATGCGGCCGGTTCGTTCGCGGATCATGCCGAGGGCGATCGCGAGAAGGAGCAACGCGGTCAGGGCAGAGATCGCGGTATCCGGCGGGAGGACCGTGTAGTGCATCAAGGCAAAGATGCTGCCGGTCAGCACAATGGCGGGCCAGGCACCGACTCCGCCTCGGCGGAGCGCCTGTTGTAGGAATCCCCGATAGAGGATCTCCTCGATGATCGGCGCTCCGATCACGGCATTGGCCGCGACCATCCACCACCAGATGTCTGGCGTCATCGAGACCAGCGCATCGAGGGTCTCGTGGGCGATGAGATTGGGCGGCGTCGGGGAGAGCCACTGTTGGACGGCCTGGCCGAGAATCGCCCCGGTCTGGATCAAGGGGATCGCGATCAGGAAGCCGACGGCACCCATCCAGACCCCGCGGCGTGCGGCGACGGGAGGGGTGGCGCCATCCGGCAGAGGCAGCGTGCTCGCGAGGAGAAGGGCAGGGACGCAGAAGAGGAGGCTGCCGATGGTCGCGGCCCCGCCGATCAAGGCCATGGATCGGAGCGGGGCGGTTGTGGGCGGAATGAAAGACGTTGGAATCAACGACGCCGCGAGCCCGCCGCCTAGTAGCCCGAGCCCAAACATGCCCAGGCTCGCGACCGGCGGAATCCGCCACGGTGAGCCGAGTGTTCCGTCCGGTGCCCGCAATCGCCAGCATCCGGTTCGCCACAGCACGAAGATCGATATGGGCGCCAGGATCAGCGACGTTACCGAAATCCACTCGGCACCGGAGGCGTCTGTGGCGGTCAAATCCACCGGGCTCGGCTCGATGGATGCTGCGAGTAGAATGCCGTTCGAACCGAGCAGGGTGATGGCCGCCACCGCGACCATCCACCCGATCGGGAGCCGGTTGTGGAAGCCGTGCTCGTTCCCAGAATGCCGAGAATCCGACTTCGCGATGGAAAGTGTGCTTGAGGAAATCGTCGCTCGTAAGCGGGTCGAGGTCGAGAAGGCCCGGCTCGTCACGCCGATCGCGTCCATCAAGGACCGGATCGCGGAGCTTGGTCGTCCCCGCAACTTCTTCCGGGCGGTGGTCGCCGATCGAAGACCAAAAAACTTTCGCGTCATCGCGGAGGTCAAACGCCAGAGTCCGTCCGCAGGGGTCATTCGCGAGGATTTCGATCCGGCGGACATCGCGTCACGCTACCACTCCGGCGGCGCGGCCGCGATCTCCTGTCTTACTGACCGCCACTACTTCGGTGGTG
The DNA here is from genome assembly GCA_937919685.1 of uncultured Phycisphaera sp. Classification (GTDB taxonomy): domain Bacteria; phylum Planctomycetota; class Phycisphaerae; order Phycisphaerales; family SM1A02; genus UBA12014. The sequence continues at coordinate 42,844 of CALFOM010000133.1, read as the reverse complement.
ATCTGGGCCACATTCTTCCAATCAAGGACCGAATGCCACTGCCCGTCCTCCGGAAAGACTTCATCGTCGACGAGTACCAAGTCTGGGAATCCCGAGCTGCTGGCGCCGATGCGATCTTGCTCATTGCGGAAGTGTTGAGCGAAGCTCAGATCATCGACTATCAGATCCTCGCCACCGAACTCGGCATGACGTCATTGGTCGAGGTCCATTCGATCGACAATCTCTACCGGGTGTTGAACCACGTCGGATTCCCGCACTCCGGGTACTCGTTGCTCGGCGTCAACAACCGCGACCTCTCGACGATGACCACAGATCTCGCTCATACTTTCCGGATGTTGGATCTGATCGAGGATCCACGAGTGCTGGTGAGCGAATCCGGGATCAGGACCTCCGACGATCTTCGGCGGCTTCGAGATCACGGCATCAACATCGCGCTCGTCGGAGAGCATCTGTTACGGGAAGAGGATCCCGGGGCCGCCCTCTCCGCACTCTTGGCCGGTCTTGAGGGCAATTTTGACGTCTCCGGCTGATCGATCGTGACTCCGGGGCGAGTGCTCAACAGCCTCCGCCCATCACGTCCGGCGGTTTACAACGCCGGCGAATAGTTCAAGGATCCCTCGAAATGTCCAATTCTCCACTCGCTTCGCATCATGCCGTCGATCCTTGCACGTTGGTCATTTTCGGTGCCTCCGGAGATCTCACTGCTCGCAAGCTGATCCCGGCGATGTACGAGATGTCGAAGATGGGGTTGCTCCCAGTTGAGACCCGAATCCTCGGTGTGGCCCGTCGCCCGAAGACCGACGACGAATGGCGTGAGGAACTGGAACCCTGGGTTCGGAAGCACAATGTGGAGATGGATGAATCGGTCTGGCGGGAAATCGCCCAGCGGATCTACTATCTTCCGGCCGACGCCACCACTTCCGAAGGCATGGCCGCGGTCGGGAAACGCATCGCCGAATTGGACGTGGAATCGAAGACCTCGGGGAACGTGCTGTTCTTCTTGAGTGTCGCGAGTTCTCTCTACGAGCCCATCGTCGAGAAAATTGATGAGGCGGGGCTGGTGGTGGAAGGCAAGCGGTGGTGCAGCATCAATCCTGCCCAGGCGAGTTGGCAGCGGATCATCATCGAGAAGCCGTTCGGCAACGACGACGTCACGGCCAAGAGCCTGAACCGGACGCTCGGTCGGGCGTTCGAGGAAGAGTCGATTTATCGAATCGATCACTACCTTGCGAAGGAGATCGTCCAGAGCCTGCTGGTCTTCCGGTTCGCCAACATCCTCTGGGAGCCCGTCTGGAACCAGCAGTACATCGATCACGTTCAGATCAGCGCCGCCGAGACGGTGGGCGTCGGCCAGCGGACGGCGTTCTACGATCAGACCGGGGCGATCCGCGACATGATCCAGTCGCACCTCTTCCAGATCCTCGCGTTCGCGGCGATGGAACCGCCCACGGACTACACGCCCGAGCACGTGCGAAGCGAGAAGGTGAAGGTGATCGACGCGCTGGTGCCGACACCCGCCGATCGAGTCGCAGAGTTCTGCGCCCTCGGTCAGTACGGCCCGAACGGGAAGGACGATCCAGGATTTGCGGCCAGCGAGGGCGTCGCTCCGGGAAGCACGACCGAGACGTTCGCGGCGCTCGAATTGCAGTTTCAGAACTGGCGATGGGCCGGTACGCCCTTCTATCTCCGCAGCGGCAAGCGAATGGCGAAGAAACAGACTGAGGTCGTGGTTCAGTTCAAGCCGCCGGCCGCGAACCTCTTCAGGAAACTCCCGGCCTTTGCCGGCGGCGACCACCTGGTGCCGAATCGTCTCGTCTTCACGGTGGCTCCGAATGAACAGCTCAGCCTCCGGTTCGAGACCAAGCGTCCTGGCCTCGGGATCAACATCGATCCGCTCGAGATGATGGCTGATGTCGGCGCGAGTTTCGACGCGCCGGCCGTCGAGGCATACGGGCCGTTGATGATCGACGCGATGCGCGGGGATCAGACGTTGTTCAAGAGTCGGACCGAGGTGGAAAGCGCTTGGGACGCGGTGATGCCGTTTCTCAGTGAGGCGAGCGATGGTGCGCGGGCGGGAATTCGCGACAATTACCAGCCGGGATCCTGGGGACCGGACTCCTCCCGAGCGCTGTTAGCTCGGAAGGGACGTCGTTGGTACGAAGACGACGTCTCGTGAGGTTCGTGACGACGCGTGGCTCGTCACATGGACGAGCCGGTCATTCAATGCAACGAACACAGTGAAAGAGAACGCCCGATGAGCGATGCCTATCAGATCGAACCCGAAAGCTTTGAAGTCCCCTCTCTTCCCGGTGGCGTCAACGTCGGCGCGGATGCCGAAGATTCGCAGGAGCGACTCGGAAGAGATCTCCTGATGATGGCGAAGCAGGCGGTGGGGAAGCGGGGCGTGTTCCACTTTGCACTTTCGGGCGGGAGCACGCCCATGCCGTTCTACCAACGATTGATGATTGACCCGCTGTTCAGGGAGATGCCTTGGAGTCACACTCATCTTTGGATCGTCGATGAACGACGGGCTCCCTTCGAAAGCGACACCAACAACTTCAAGCACATCCACGAACTGATCGTCGGACACGCGGACATTCCCGCATGCAACGTGCATCCGATCCCAGTGGATCAGGAGGATGCGGCCGATCTTTACGATGCCGAACTTCGCGAGCATCTGGCGAGCGGAGGCGCCCCCGACGACCCGGACCGTGGACGGCTCGACTTCGTCCTGCTCGGCATGGGCCCGGATGGACACACCGCCAGTCTCTTTCCGCACAGTTCCGCGTTGAATGTGGAGGATCGATGGGTCGTCGACAACGACGGCCCGAGTGTGGTGCCACCGGCGCGGGTCACCATGACCTATCCACTGCTCAACAACGCGAGGTCGGTCGCGTTTTACGTGCTGGGGTCGGAGAAGGCCGAGATGATCAAGCGGATCGCGACCGGAAGCGAAGGCTTCGAAACACTTCCCTGCAAGGGGATCCGGCCTCGGAACGGTGAGATGATCTGGTATCTCGATCGGGCTTCCTGCGGCGGGTGAGCTTGGTCAGCGACGCATCCAGTCTTGCAGGATGTTGGCAGCGGCGATGGCGTCCTGGACCTTCTTCTTTCCTTTGTGAGTCAGACCCGATCCCTTCAACGACTCATCGGCCTCGAAGCTCGAAAGCCGTTCATCGTGGAAGTCGACCGGCAGTCCCGTTCGTTCGGCGAGCCGGGCGCCGAAGGATCGTGCGGCGATGGCCCGGGGCCCCTCGGTGTCGTCCATGTTGATCGGGAGGCCGACGAGGATCAGATCGGGTCCGAAGTCGGCGATCGCGGCCGCGATCTTCTCGAGGCGGCGCTGTTCATCCCGTTCGACGATCACTTCGAGCGGCTGCACTGTTCCAGTCACGTCCTCGCCGGCGGCGAGGCCGGTTCGAACGTCTCCGAGATCGACGGCGAGGATCCGCATGGAATTTAGCGAAGATCCTCAGGGACCAAGCCGACGAGATCCTTGACCTTCTGGGCATCTTCGGCCCGGCAGATCAAGGTGGCATGCTCCGTGTGAACGATGACGAGGTCGGAACAGCCGATGGTGCAGATCCGGTGGTTGGCGTCCTCGCTAAAGACCAGCAGATTGCTTGAATCAAGATCGGTGTGGAGGGTGTTCGCCGCGACCCGGTTGCCTTGGTCGTCTGCGGGCAGCGTCTCCGCGAGGCTCGGCCAGCTGCCGACGTCGATCCACGATATGTCCATCGGCACCGTGGAGATCATGATGGCATCGTCTCGGGAGGCCGGCTCCATGAGGCCGTAGTCGACGCTGATTTTTTTCAGCTCGGGATAGATCGCGTCGAGCGTCGCCGATTGTTCCGGCGTGCCCCACGCGGTGGCGATCCGGTCGAGGCCTTCGCGGGTCGCGGGCTCATATCGACCGATCGTCTCAAGGATGGTCCTGGCATGAAACACGAACATCCCACTGTTCCAGCCGAATCGTCCGGTTTCGAGATATGCCTCTGCGGTTTCGCGGTCCGGTTTCTCAACGAATCGTCGCGCCTGGAAACAACCGGCATGTCCGGCGATTGCATCGCCTTGTTCCACATAGCCGTATTCGCTGGCCGGCCGCGTGGGGGTGACCGAGAACGTGACGAAGCGATTGGGGTCCTCTTCGACCAGGGTGAAGCCGGCGGCGAGTCGATCGGCAAAGACGGACTGTGGTTCGATCACGTGGTCGGCGGTCAGGACGGCGAAGATCGCATCGGGATCAGTTTTCGCCAAGACGGCCGCGGTGAGGCCCACCGCATTGAGCGTGTCTCGGCCGCACGGTTCGCCCAGCACATGGTCATCGGCCACCGCTGGAACCATCTCATTCACCTGTTTCCGGAATCGTTCGGCGGTACAGATCCACTGCTCGCTGTCCCCAACCACACCGGCGAGCCGATCGCTTGCAAGGCGGAGCAGGCATCGACCCCCGACCAGCGGGACGAGTTGCTTGGGACAATCCGCTCGGCTCACTGGCCAGAGTCGGGTGCCGGATCCGCCAGCCATGATCATTGCGTGTCGCATGGTTCGCTTTAGAAAGTCCGAGTCGGGAGTTCCGCAGGAGGTTCGCCGCAATCGGCGAAGCGTTGGGAGTGGTATCGACTGCCGAGGGGGTCCTCTCCAGTCCGGGGTTCAGGTCACCGTGCCCTTGAGTCGAAGGGCGGCGGCAACGAACGCGTCGGCGTCGGCGATCGTGGGATCAGCGCGGCGGACGCGATCGACGAGTTCCGCGGCGATGGGTCTTGCTTCGCCGAGTTGGACGAGCACCTTGATGGCATCCTGTCCGCCGTCGGCCGGTCGCCGTTCGCCCTCCGGCGATCCTTCCTCGCCGCCACCCGCGAGCGAGGCGAAATGCTCTTCGACCTTTTCCGCAAGATCGAGCACGATCGTCTCCGCGGTGCGTTTTCCGATTTCGGGGAGTGATCGCAAGGTGTCGGTGTCGCGATCCGCGACCGCTCGAGCGATCGTCGACATCGGCATCGCGAGGGCTCGAAGTGCCTTGCGATAGCCGATTCCCTTGACCGAGGTGAAGAGCTCGAAGAATGCCCGTTCGACCTCGTTGGAGAATCCGATCAGACGGGGTCGAAAGACCGCGCCGTTGGACTGGCTCTCCAGATAGTGAAGAAGCGTGAACTGGACGTCCTGGCCGACGGCAAGGCGAAGCCGGCCGACGTCGCCCGAGGTGAGCATGATCTCGTAGCCGAGCGGGCCGACCTGAACCATCGCGGACTGGTCGCCCACGGATCGGAGTTCACCTTGAATACTGCCGAGCATGTCTGGACTGTAGCACACGGTCGGATCCATCTTCCGGATCCATCTTCCGGATCTTCCTCCCGGATCTTCCCCGGATCGCGAGGGCCATCAGGAGTCCGCAGCGGCCTCGGTTCCGCCGATTTTCAGGATGCTCTCGTCGTTTCTGGGCCACCCACTTCGATCGGCGATGGCATCCCGAAGAATGGCGGTGGCGGTAGCGGGGACCTTCTCGTCGGAGAGATTGACGATGCCGACCAATTCCACGATCGAGTGGCTTCGCTTGAAGATCGCCCCCGACGCGGTCTCGGTGTACGGAGTGTCGTGGATCCAGAGGACCAGGACCGGGGCCTTGCTGAGCCGTGCCAGTAGTCCCACGCCGGGCTGGAACGGTCTGATCTGACTCGGGGGGCGAGCGATGGCACCCTCGGGGAAAATTCCGATCAGCCCGCCATTCTTGACGTGTCGAACCGCTTTCCGCAGCGTGCTGGCATCTTGGCTGCCATAGCTCACGGGTAATGCCTGGCCGGCCTTCCAGGCGAAGTCGAATCTCGGATCCATCATCTCGGCCCACATCATCCAGCGGATCAACCGTCGAATCCCGGTCTGGACGATGAACGGGTCCACGCCTGCGGTGTGATTGGCCACCACGATGCCTCCGCCGATATCTCCATGGCGAAAGGGCGATGGGAGGTCCTCGAAACCGACGAATCGAACGTGATGTCGTGTTCGGGCCAACGTGCAGGACACCAAGTCGATCAGCCCGACCAGGGGGCCGTTACCGATTCGGCGATCCAGCGCGGTTCGTATTCGGTCGGTGACCGTAGGGATGGCCCACATCCAGAGGAGTATCCAGACACCGATTCCGGCCACGATGACGATGGCAAGTGAGGGCAGGGGCACGCGTGGAGCCTCCCGGCATCGGGCGTCCGCGTCAAGCGGGCGGTGGATGAGCGGTCGGACGGCGTCGCGGAATCCCGCTGTCGGGGTATGATCTCGGAAATTTGCGCGGATCGATTCCGATGCGGTCGGAATTCGCGTGAATCGAGGGGGCCTTTCTCTAGGCCCCACGGATGGTGTTTCAACCTTTTTTCGGCACCCCGAAGAGCACGGTCCTACATGCCAAGACGAGACGACATCTCGACGATTCTCCTGCTCGGTTCCGGACCGATCGTCATTGGACAGGGATGCGAATTCGACTACTCCGGAACGCAGGCGTGCAAGGCGTTGCGCGAAGAGGGGTATCGAATCGTGCTGGTCAATTCGAACCCCGCGACGATCATGACCGATCCCGCGTTCAGCGATCGCACCTATATCGAACCCATCACCATGGAGTCGGTTCGCAAGGTGATCGAGAAGGAGGCGTTGTTGGGCACGCCGATCGACGCGATCCTTCCGACGCTCGGTGGTCAGACCGGACTAAATTGCGCATGCGAGCTTTGGGATCAGGGGATCCTGCAGGAGCACGGCATCGAGATGATCGGTGCCGATCGTGAAGCAATCCGGCGGGCGGAAGATCGGGAAGCATTCAAGAAAGTGGTCGATTCGGTTGGCCTCCGGAACCCCGAGAGCCGAACCGCCTCGACGGTTGCCGAGGCGATCGGGTTTCTCGATGAGATCGGCCTTCCCGCGATCATCCGTCCCGCGTTCACGCTCGGCGGAACCGGAGGCGGCGTCGCTTGGAATCGCGAGGAATACGAGGAGATCGTGCGTTCGGGCATCAAGGCCTCGATGATCGATCAGGTTCAGGTCGACAAGTCGCTTCTCGGTTGGAAGGAGTACGAACTCGAAGTCGTTCGTGATCGCCGGGACAATTGCGTGGTGGTCTGCGGCATCGAAAACATTGATGCGATGGGGGTGCATACCGGAGATTCCATCACGGTAGCGCCAATCATGACGCTCTCGGACAAGGAGTATCAGTATCTCCGCGACGCCGCGTTCGCGATCATGAGAGCGGTCGGGGTCGACACCGGGGGATCAAACGTCCAGTTCGCGGTCAACCCCGAGAACGGCGATGTGGTGGTGGTGGAAATGAACCCGCGAGTCTCGCGGAGTTCCGCCCTCGCATCGAAGGCCACGGGATTTCCGATCGCGAGGATCGCCGCAAAACTCGCGGTGGGATACACCCTCGACGAACTCCGCAACGACATCACCGGCAATACCTCCGCCTGCTTCGAGCCATCGATCGATTACGTCGTGGTGAAGATGCCGAGGTGGACGTTCGAGAAGTTCCCCGAGGCCGACGAGACCCTCACCACGCAGATGAAGTCCGTCGGTGAAGGCATGTCGATCGGCCGGACTTTCAAGGAAGCCTTGCAGAAGGCGATTCGGAGCATGGAGGTCAAACGGTTCGGGCTTGGCCTTGACGCGAACGACCGCTGGCTGGCCTCGACCAGAGAAGGGCTGAAGTCGGTTTCGGGCGACTGGACCGTGCCGGAGTGGCCGCCGGCCGAGGATCTGCTGGTTCGAAAACTCTCGGTCCCCAGTCAGGGGCGACTCTATTACATCCGCTATGCCGTCAAGTTGGGATGGCCCATCGAGCGGATCCGCGAACTCACCGGGATCGACCCGTGGTTCCTCGATCAGATCATGGAGTTGATCGACTTCGAAGACCAACTGATGGCGTTCGAGCGGCTGGAAGATGTTCCTACCGACGTGCTCTTCGAAGCCAAGCGCCTCGGTTACTCCGATCCTCAATTGGCCAACGTCTATCTCGGCTCGATTTCGACGGAGTCGATTCTCGCGGTGCGGAAGCATCGCAAGTCTCTGGGTATCGAGCCGGTCTACAAGCTCGTCGACACCTGCGCCGCCGAATTCGAGGCGGTGACGCCGTACTTCTATTCGACGTACGAGCGGCCCTACCGGATCGAGGATGCGAACGGCGAAAGTCGGACCGTCGTCGACGACGAAGCCCGCGTGGGAGGCCGGCCGAAGATCGTGATTCTCGGTGGCGGTCCGAACCGGGTCGGCCAGGGGATTGAATTCGACTATTGCTGTTGTCAGGCAAGCTTTGCCGCTGCGGAGATGGGCTTTGATTCGGTGATGATCAATTCGAATCCGGAGACCGTCTCGACCGACTATGACACCAGTGACCAACTCTTCTTCGAGCCGCTCACCCTCGAAGACGTGTTGAACATCGTCGAGCGACTGAACGGCGGCGGCATCGAGGTCGCGGAGCGATCGGGTGGCGTGGTCGGATGCGTGGTGCAGTACGGTGGCCAGACGCCATTGAATCTGGCGCACGGTCTGGTCGCGGCCGGGGTGCCGTTGATCGGGACCGGGCTCGACTCGATCGATCTCGCGGAGGATCGCGATCGATTCAAGGCGATTCTCGACGAACTCGGGCTCCAGCAGCCAGAGAACGGTATCTCGCACTCGATCGAGGATGCGGTGAGCATCGCCGCCCGCCTCGGATACCCAGTGCTGGTCCGGCCGAGTTACGTGCTCGGCGGTCGTGGCATGGAGACCTGTTACGACGAAACGGCGCTCCGCCGCTACATGGTGGCCGCGGTCGGTGCGAGCGATCTTCAGGACGCGCCGGTCCTCATCGACCGCTTCCTCGGGGATGCCGTGGAGGTCGACGTGGACGTGGTCGCCGACTTCGAGCCGGACGAGGAATCACGGGCGATGATGATCAAGTGTTCCACGGCTCCGCCGTCGGCACTGGTCTGCGGCGTGATGGAGCACATCGAGGAGGCCGGCGTCCATTCGGGGGATTCCGCCTGCACCATTCCGCCATACTCGTTGAGTCCGCAGATCGTCGAGCGGATCAAGGATCAGGCTCGCCGACTCGCGAAGCGATTGCGGGTTCGCGGGCTGATGAACCTGCAACTCGCGGTCAAGAACGAAGAGATCTACATTCTCGAAGTGAACCCCCGGGCTTCGCGGACGGTGCCGTTCGTCTCAAAGGCGAAAGGTGTTCCGTGGCCGTACATCGCCGCGAAGGTGATGATGGGTGCCTCACTCGCGGAGTTGAATATCGAGGAGGTCGCAGATTCCGGATTCTTCGCGGTCAAGGAGTCGGTCTTCCCGTTCAGCAAGTTCCCGGGTGTGGATGTGATCCTTGGGCCGGAGATGCGGTCGACCGGCGAGGTCATGGGCGCTGACCGCTCGCTTCCGCTCGCCTTCGCAAAAGCCTGCATGGCGGCGGGTCTTGATCTGCCGAGCGAGGGGACGGTCTTCCTTTCGGTGCGGGATGAGGACAAGGGCCACGCCGTCGAACTGGCACGAGGGCTCCGATCAATGAACTTCCGGGTTCTGGTCACCGGCGGGACCTTCGAATACCTGAAGGAGTTCGGGGTCGACGTCGAGGCGCTTCCGAAGATCTCCGAAGGTTTGCGGCCAAACATTCTCGACCTGATCGCCGATGAGGAGGTTCACCTGATCCTGAATACCGCGACGCGGAAGGGTGCTCATACCGACGAAGGCCGGATCCGGGCGGAGGCCGTTCGGGCCGGTATTCCGATGATCACCACGATTCCCGGAGCGCGAGCGGCGATCCAGGCGATCACCGGACTTCGGGCCGGGGATTGGAACGTCGCCGCCACCCAAGATTACTTCCCGCACCTCGCCCGCGGCCCACTCGTCCCTGCCGACGTGTCCAAGCGGAACGGCTCGGCATCGACCGTCGGCTCCACGAGCTGAACCGCCGGCGTCGAATCAACGACCGATGGTCACGCTGGATTCTTGAGCCGTCGCCCGGGATCGGTCGACTTTGGGGGGGCGAACCCGCCTCGGCTCGCTAGACTGTGCCCTCGCGCAACGGCGCTTCCAGTATCGAACCGATTGCTCCGTCCGGAGCGATTCAGCATGGATTCGGGTCAACAAGAATGTTCACCGCCACTCCCGATCAGGTTCAGCTCGTCTTCTCCATCATCGTGATTGCGGTGCTTTTGCACGTCTTTCTTGGGGCCTGCGCCTACTCGATCATGCTGGAGCGAAAGCTCAGTGCGTGGATGCAGGATCGGGTCGGACCCAATCGGGTCGGACCCAAGGGATTGTTCCAGCCTCTCGCGGATGGTCTGAAGTTCCTCCTCAAGGAGGATTACACCCCGCTGGGGGTCGACAAGGCCCTATTCACCATGGCTCCCGGATTGATCATGCTGCCCGCGATGATCGGTTTCGCCGTCGTGCCGTTCGCTGGTCTTATTGACATCACTGGTCTCGTCAGTCTTCTGGGGATTGCTCAGGCCAACACGATCTACCAGGTCTCGGTGGTCGGCGCGGACATCAACATCGGCGTGGTCTACCTCATCGCGGTCGGTTCGCTTGGGGTCTTCGGAGTGACGCTCGGTGGCTGGGCCAGCAACAACAAGTGGTCGTTCCTCGGCGGACTCCGGGCCGGCGCCCAGATGATCTCCTACGAGATCCCGATGGGGCTCTCGCTGCTCGCGATCATCCTCATCTCCGGTTCGATCAGGCCGATGACGATTATCGGCGGACAGCTCGACGGCGCTTGGAACCTGATGCAACTTCCGGTGGCTGCCGTCATCTTCTATACCTGCATGCTCGCAGAGAGCAATCGAGCCCCGTTCGATATGGCGGAATGCGAAAGCGAACTGGTCGGCGGCTACCACACCGAGTACTCATCGATGCGGTTCGCCCTCTTCTTTCTCGCCGAGTACTTCCACATGATCACCGGTGCCGCCTTCTTCACCATGCTGTTCCTGGGTGGTTGGTCACTGAATCCCTTCGGTGGCTGGGACCTGCCGGTCGAAGGCGCCTGGTGGATGGGTTTGATCCAGTTCGGGGTCGTGGCATCCAAGATGTTCCTCCTCGTGGCGTTCGCCATGGCCATCCGGTGGACGCTGCCGCGATTCCGTTTCGATCAGTTGATGCGACTTGCCTGGGAAGGCATGATTCCGGTCTCGCTCTTCGTCATGCTCATGGTTTCATTCTTCCTCTTCATGGGGTGGAACGACTACATGTGGGCAGGATCGCTCGGGTGCATCGTGGTGATCTACCTGATCCTTCCATTCATGCCACAGCAATCCGATCCGAACCATCGAATACGCCTCATCGGAAGCCGATTCAGTCCCGTGGAGGGCGATTCTGCTGGTGAGCAGTTCTCCAAGGCCTCTTCAGGCTGAGTCCACTTTGGGGCCTTCCACGATGCGTCACCGTCTCTCCGGTCTGATCGGGCTTCTCTATCTGGGGGCCACGACCGGTTTTCGTCTACGGGGTCGCTATTGGACGTGGCGGATGGAGACCGCATTGGGGTCGGATCGATCGGCCTGGCCGTCCGCGGCGGCACGACGCCGCTCGTTCATCGCCTACGGCGCCTGGGCGAGGCGGTTACGCCTGGCCGCTCGGGACGTCTGATTCACCTTTGGGTCCAATGTCATCTGTCGGTGAAGACTGAATCGACGTCGCATTCCCGCCGGCGGTGGTCAGCGGCGTCTCGTCGGCCCGTAGACTCCAAGCCATGGCCAAGAACCGAACCTCCTTTGTCTGCCGTGATTGTGGTGGTGTCCAACCCAAATGGATCGGGCGTTGCCCCGACTGCGCTGCATGGGACACCCTTGAGTCCTTCACCGAGTCGGCAGCGTCTGCGACGAGTTCGATCGGGACCGTGGCGGGAATCGCGCTCACCGGCTTGATCGAGTTGGATGGGGTCGGAAAAGGGGGGGCTGGCGTTCTCGCCAGAGCCGTTCCATTGATCGAAATCGACCAGCTCGAGGTCCCCCGAATTCCAACGGAGATCAGCGAACTGGATCGAGTGCTTGGGGGCGGATTGGTTCCGGGATCGGTGGCGTTGCTCGGTGGGGAGCCGGGAATCGGCAAGAGCACCCTTCTGATGCAGGTCGCGGCCAGCGTCGTGGGTGCGGGTCGAACGGTGCTCTATGCCAGCAGTGAGGAGAGCCCGCAGCAGATCCGGCTCCGAGGCGACCGACTGATCGGCGAGGACTTGGCGTCTGCCACTCGGCTTTTCCTCTGTACCGAGACCAACCTGGTCCGAATCATCGAGGAAATTCGCCGCGTAAAACCCGATTTGGTCCTCGTGGACTCGATCCAGATGGTCTATCGCGGGGATCTGGATGCTCCTCCGGGATCCACGACCCAGCTCCGACGCTGCTGCCACGACCTCGTTCAGGTGGCCAAGATCACTGGGGCGGCCGTGGTGGTCGTGGGCCATGTGACCAAGGAAGGTCAGTTGGCAGGTCCGAAGCTGTTGGAGCACTTGGTCGATGCCGTCCTCTCCTTCGAGGGCGATCGGGAGCACGGGCACCGAATCATTCGGGCGACCAAGAACCGCTTCGGGTCGACTCAGGAGATTGGACTGTTCGAGATGACGGATGCCGGGCTTCAGGAGATCGACGAGGGCGGCATCGCCGTCGAGGTCGATGGCCCGGGTGTCTCCGGCTCGATCCTTACCGCAACGATGGCCGGGACCCGGTGTCTGCCAGTGGAGATCCAGGCGTTGACCTCGACGGGGTTCCTTGGATCTGCGAAGCGTCGGGGGACGGGGTTGGACGCGAATCGACTCGCCATGTTGATCGCAGTGCTGGAGAAACACGGGGGCCAGCGATTGGCCGATCAGGACATTTTCGCAGCCGTGACCGGCGGAATCCGGGTGGTTGAGCCCGCGGCGGATCTTGCGTTGGTCCTCGCCATTGCAGGGGCGCACCACGGTCGTGCGGTCTCGCGGGGCACGGTCGTCTTAGGCGAAATCGGGCTCACCGGCGAGGTTCGATCGGTTCGAAACATCGAGCAGCGGCTCCGAGAGCTCGCTCGACGCGGGGCCACCGCCGCGATCGTGCCGTCCACGCAGGCCGCTTCGAGCCAGAACCTCGGGCTCGAGATCCTGCCCGTTGCGGGAATCGGCGCGGCGCTCGGCGTTTTGTGCTGACGTTTTCCAAAGTTTTTCGAACCTGATGGAGTGGTCAGGACCTCGAAAACATGGAAAACCTGACGGAATCGTGACATAGCGAGGAATGACACAAGTGCTTTCCCACCAGCATTTTACGACCATGATTCCTGAGTCAGGGAAGAATGTTTGGGCGTTGTTCGCATCTTGCGCTCGTGCCGACGTGGCGAATTCGACCGGAGTCGATATAGTTCCGCTCTTGATCCCAAACGGCCATGTTGGTCGATAGGGAAACTCACGTCCGGCTTTTACCATTGGCTGGTTTGAGCACGTAACGGGCGGGTGGATGAACACGGGCAGTCGTACATGGGTCACACCAATTCGACATTTACGCCCAGGCACTTCTTGGAGAGTCACCCAATGAGTCTGACCAACAGGTTTGGGCTTGTCGCTGGAACGACCGCACTGGCTATCGCCGGCTCGGCTTTTGGCGGCGCAGAGTCGAACAACGACGCGCTTTCGCAGATCGCTGAACTCAAGCAGGAGCTGGCACAGCTCAAGCAGGAGAACAGCCAGGATTGGTTGACCGAGCAGCGGTCCGCCGAAATTCGTGGCATCGTTCAGGATGTCCTCGCTGACGCCGACACTCGTACCAGCCTGCAGAGCAGCGGTGCGATGGCCGGTTACAACAACGGCTTCTTCCTCGCCAGCCCCGATGGGAACTTCTCCCTCAAGGTCGGCGGTCAGGTTCAGGTCCGTTGGACCATGAACTCGGCGAAGACGGGTTATGCGGCTGGCGGCACTGTGGAAAACGTGAACGAGAACACCCAATGGGGCTTCGAGAACCGTCGCACCAAGCTCGACTTCTCGGGCAACGTGTTTAGCAAGGATTGGACCTATCGGGTCCGAGCCGCGTTCAACCAGGGTACTTCTGATTCGAGTACGACTGCCGATACGAACGCGAACGGCGCTGCCGCCATCGACTTTGCCTACATCGAGAAGGCAATGGACAACGGCATGAGCATTCGCGTCGGTCAGTTCAACGCTCCTTGGATGCGTGAAGTCATCGTTGACTCCGCGTATCAGCTCGCCGCAGAACGATCCGTGCTCGCCCAGCTCTTCGGACAGGGCTACTCGCAGGGTGTCCAGTTCGGCTACGAAATGGACAACATGCGGTTCATGGGTGGTGCCTTTGACGGTCTCGGTGGCCAGAACAGCTTTGGAACCGGACGGGCTTTCGACAGCCAGAACACCAACTGGGACAACACCAAGACGAACTACGCGTTCGCTGGTCGTGCTGACTTCAAGATCTCCGGTGACTGGAGCCAGTTTGACGACTTCTCCAGCTTCAAGGGCGAAGAAGCCGGCATGATGGCTGGCGTTGCAATGATGTACCAGCGTGCGAACTGGAACAGTATTGTCGAGGGTGGAAAGTCCTTCGGCATCACGGGTGACTTCACCTGGGACTTCGGTGGCGCAAGCCTCTTCGCCTCTGGCGTCTGGGTCAATGCGGACTCCCCCAGTGGTAGCGCGTCAAACAATCCTTGGGGTGTTAGCGTCCAAGGTGGCTACTTCGTGACCGAAGAGGTTGAACTCTTTGCTCGCTACGAGTACATCGACTACGACGTCAGTGATTCTGACACCAGCAAGTACAACGGCATGACCCTCGGTGCCAACTACTTCTTCGCCAAGGGTGTGAAGTTCACGTGTGACTTCACCTACAACCTGAAGAGTCTCTCCGGCGTGAGCAGTGCCGCAGCGCTCAACGGCGCTGGTCTCCGTACGGATTCGTACGAGAACGCCGCCGCCGGATCAGGCCAGACTGGCAATGATGGCCAGTGGGCCATTCGTGCTCAGCTCCAGCTTCTCTTCTGAGTCTGAAGTTCATCCACCCGAAGATCGCCTCACCCCCCGAGAGGGGGGTGAGGCTTCAAGGGCTCGGCCGGTCGAACCACATGGTTCGACCGGTTTTTCTTTCGTCGGAGCTTCAGAGGCAATCGGCCGTGTGTTGATGTATTCAGGGACCATGAAGATGAGATCAGCTTTCGGTGAAACGCCTTCGAACTCGTTGCAGGCTGATCTCCATCTCGTCATCGTCTCGATGTACCGCTGGTATTCATGCCGAACGCTGTTCGAAGGTCAAACAGCAAGGCGATTCACCCGTTCTCAGAACCTGGAGCCGACTCCCGATGATCACCTTTTCCACCCTCCTTCAAACGACTTCACTGGTGCTCGTCGCGCCATTGGCGGCTTATGCCTCCACGTCGGTCGAGTCATCCGATGTCGCGGGGCAGATCGCCGAGCTCCGGGCAGAGATCGCACAGCTCAAGCAAGAGAACAACGAGGGATGGTTGACCGAGCAGCGGTCGGCCGATATCCGCGGTGTGGTGCAGGATGTCCTCGCCGACGCCGACACGCGAGCGAGCTTCCAGGATTCGGCGGCCACCGCGGGTTGGAAGAAAGGTTTCTTTCTCGCGAGCCCCGACGGCAACTTCAGCCTCAAGGTCGGTGGGCAGCTGCAGGTTCGGTACGTCTTGAACTCGGCGAAGGACCAGAACACCGAATGGGGCTTCGAGAACCGTCGCACCAAGCTTTCTTTCTCAGGAAACGTTTTCGATAAGTCGTGGACCTACAAGGTTAAGGGCGCTTTTTCGAGATCCGGCGGCGACTTCGTCCTCGAAGACGGTTATGTACAGAAGAAGTTCGACGGCGGTCTGGCGATCAAAGTCGGGCAGTTCAAGGCGCCGTGGATGCGAGAAGAACTCGTGTCGAGCTCGAAGCAACTGACCGTGGAACGGTCGATCGTCAACGAGTATTTCAACCAGGGGTTCTCCCAAGGCATCCAACTGGGCTACGAGGCTGATTCCTTCCGAGCCTGGGCCTGGGCGGGTGATGGCATCGGATCTCGCGGCTTCGGGCTGGCGAGATTCAACAGCCAGAACACAAACTGGGATCGTACGGCGACGAATTACTCGTTCGCCGGACGAGCCGAATACAAGATCTCTGGCGATTGGAGTCAGTTCAATGACTTCAGCAGCAAGCGGGGAAGTAACTCCGGCATGATGGCCGGTGTCTCCGCGGTCACGCAACGGGCGAACCAGAATCTCAGTGCCGCCGCGGACGGCACGAAGGTCTACGGCATCACCGGCGACTTCACCTGGGACATGAGCGGGGCAAGCCTGTTCGTCTCTGGAGTCTGGACCAACGTCGATTCGCCGAACGCGGGTGGTGACTCGAATCCTTGGGGCGTCACGATTCAAGGCGGTTACTTCGTCACGGAATCGGTGGAAGCCTTCGTTCGATACGAGTACATGGATTTCGACCCCTCGCTCTTGGCCAACGTTGCCAAGTACGACGGATTCACGGTCGGTGGAAACTGGTTTATCAACTCCAACGTGAAGTTCACCGCGGACTTTTCCTACAACTTCTCGTCGCTTGCCGCCGGGGCGTTCGTCGCGAGCAGTGCCGGTTTCCGGACCGATGAGCCGGGAGAAGACGGCCAGTGGGCCATTCGGGCACAGTTGCAACTGCTCTTCTGATCCTTCGAGGGCATCCACCCGACGAACGCGGATCCATGGTGACCATGATCCGTGTCAAGGGCTCGGCCGGCCGGCTCCCCAGTGGAGTCGGCCGGTCTTTCGTGCCAGTCGGTCCTCGGGGCGGGGGTGCATCGCGAAGGTTTTCCTTCTTGGTCAATCAATGCGCGGGTTTCTGATGATTCATGGCCGAGAAGGCCGATGTCTCAGAGTCCACAGCTTTTTTCATGACCAAGACAAAGAGGAATTCCATGCGCAGGATGCAAATTGGACTAACAGTCGGTGTGATGGGTGCGTCAGGCCTCATTCTCGTGGGATCGGCATTCGGGCAGAATGCTGGAACCAGCGATGCCAGTGCCATCCAGGAGATGGCTCGGCGGCTCGCCGAGATCGAGAAACAGAACGGTACGCTTCAGACACGGGTCAACGAACTCGAAGCGGCCGATGCCGAGACCTGGCTGACTCAGGAGCGAGCCGACCAGATCCGGGGCGTCGTCACCGATGTTCTGGCCGATTCTGAGACTCGGGCGAGCCTTCAAAGTGCCGGCATGAGCGGGGGCTGGGACAATGGGTTCTTCCTTCAGAGCCCCGACGGGCGGTTTCGGCTCGAGGTCGGCGGCATGGTGCAGGCCCGGTACATGTCTTCCCACATCAGGGATGGATTCAACGCGGAGACCCAGCCCGGTCAGGAATTCGCGGCCGAGGATGACGTCACGTCCAGAAATGGATGGGACATTCCGCACGCCCGGTTGGACTTCAAGGGCCATGTCTTCGGACCGGATACGCGATTCCGAATTCAAGGGGAATTCAGTAATCAGCGGCCGGATGCATTCCAGCTCTACTCGACCCCTCCGGTGGCGGCGGCTCCAGAATACGGCGCTGCGAATGGCAATTTCAAACTACTCGATGCCTACATCCTCCAGGAACTCGGCGATGGTTTTGCGGTGCGAGTTGGACAGTTCAAACTTCCATTCGATCGAGGCTGGGAAATCCCGATTGCCTATCAGCTCACCGGGGAGCGAGATACCGTCGCCGTGCACATGGGGCTTGGTCGCAGTCAGGGCGTCGAGCTCTCCTGGGGAAGTGATTCGGTCAGAGTTCGCGGCGCATTCAGTGATGGCGGGAACGATCGCCTCCTCAGCGGTTTCGCCTTGAGCACGACGCAGCCCGCAAACTCGCCGTACTACTTCTCGCAGGCAGCGTTCGCATTTTCCGCCCGAGCCGAATTCAAAATCGCTGGACAGTGGCGTGACTTCGAAACCATGACTTCTCCGCCGGGAGAGGAATTCGGGCTGCTGCTTGGCGTTGGTTCCCATTGGCAGCGAAGCCAGGTGTTGCTCAATTCCACGTCCTACAACAACTCGACTGATAGAGGCGACAACGACTGGCTCGCTTTGACGGCCGATGTGACCGCCAATCTTGGAGGTGCGACCATCGCCGCATCGGCCTACTACCACATGGTCAATTCGTCGTCGGCCTATCTTTTCTTTGGCTTTGCGCCGGTCGGAAGCAGCAATCCGACCTTCGACGCGGGCAACGTGGGAATGTTGGGCTTGAGCCTGTACGGTTCGCTGTACCTCACTGAGGATGTCGAAGGCTACATCGGCTTCGACTACATGGACGTCGTCGACAACGGCAATCTCGGCGAGCTCACCTCACCTCCCCAGAACCTCAACACTCTCTACGGCGCCTATGCGGACACCTCCGCGTACCAGGGCTTCACGATGGGTGCCACCTGGTATCTCGACGGCGAGGACCTGAAGTGGGGCTTCTCGGCGACGTACATGCCCAATTCCGTCTCGCCCGCCTGGACCACTCCCGAAACGGGCATACGTTCGACGCCGGTGAGCGACGCCTACGTCTTCAAGACGTATGTCCAACTGCTCTTCTGAGCCGCTGGCCGACTGATTGCTTCCATTCATGCGGTCTCGCTGGTTCGCCGGCGGGACCGCATTTCTTGGGTGATCGTCGGAGACCGGCCAGTCGAACTGACGCGAGCCGATGCCATTTTCGGGGATCTCGCGCCGCTCGCCGTCCACCCGGGGGCGGTCGGGCCTCGCTTCTCCTAAAATCAGGCGAAATGTCCACAGCCACCGCCGTTTCTTCGCCCATGACCGCCACTGTTCATCGAATCGAGATTCACCGCCGACCGGAAGCCGGGGATCCCACCGCGGATGCCATTCGCCGGGACGCCGCCGGGCTTCCGGATGCGTTGGTTCCGTCTTCGGTGCACTGTGCGGCCGTCTATCTTCTGGAAGGGTCGCTCGCCGACGCGGAGCTTCTTCGGATCGCGGAGGAACTCCTTGCGGATCCGGTCATGCAGTCCGCGGTGATCGGTGCCGCGACTCCGGAGCCGGGTCAGGTGGTGATCGAGGTTCATCCACTTCCCGGTGTGATGGATCCTGCCGCAGCGTCGATCGCCACGGCGATCGCGGCGATGGTCGGCGAGGATCGCGCATCGGGCATTGTGGTCCGAACTGGCCGGCGATACACCTTCGGTGGCATCGACGCCGAGGCCGGTCGCGAGCTCGCCACGAGGCTGCTGGCGAATCCAGTCATTCATGCGATTCACACCGAGCCGTATCAGCCGAGTTCCTTCCCCGTGGGGCATCACCAGCCGTTTGAAGTGCGCGATGTCCCGCTTTGCGAACTCGATGCCCCGTCGCTCGAACGACTCAGTCGGGAAGCCCACCTCTTCCTCTCGCTTGACGAGATGCTGGCGATTCAATCGCACTATCGATCTTTGGAACGCGAGCCTCGTGAGATCGAGCTCGAGACCCTCGCCCAGACCTGGTCCGAGCATTGCGTGCACAAGACGCTCAAGGCGACCATCGACTATCACGAACCGGCCGATCTCTCCGACCGCGGGGCGGTCTCGATTCGGGAGTCGGCTGGAAACCGTCCGGGGCATTCCCTCGGCGCCGATGGCAGCGTTCGCATCGACAACCTGCTGAAGTCGACCGTGGCGGCCGCCACCCACCGTCTGATGGCGGAAGGACTGGACGACTGGTGCCTCTCGGTCTTTGTGGACAACGCGGGAATCGTCGCCTTCGACGAAGACACCGCGGTCTGCATGAAGGTTGAGACGCACAATCATCCATCCGCGATCGAGCCCTACGGCGGTGCGGCCACGGGGATTGGCGGTTGCATTCGGGACATCATGGGAACGGGGCTCGCCGCGAAGCCGATTGCGGCGACCAAC
Organism: uncultured Phycisphaera sp.; assembly: GCA_937919685.1. Lineage (GTDB taxonomy): Bacteria > Planctomycetota > Phycisphaerae > Phycisphaerales > SM1A02 > UBA12014. The sequence goes on along the minus strand of CALFOM010000133.1, from coordinate 23,028 downwards.
GTCTTCTGTGTCGGGACGGACGCGGCGCCCTCTGTCCCGAACGGCTGCCTTCATCCGCATCGCATTCTGGGTGAGGTGGTCGGGGGAGTCCGTGACTACGGGAATCGAATGGGCATCCCCATCGTCAATGGCGGAGTCTGGTTCGATGACCGATACATCGGTAACCCTCTGGTCTACTGCGGTTGCGTGGGCGTCATGCCGCGAACCGCGATTGAAGGGGATGCCATTCCCGGCGATCGAATCATCGCGATGGGCGGCCGGACCGGACGCGACGGGATTCACGGCGCGACTTTTTCGAGTGCCGAACTCACCGACACGCACGCGGACGAGTTTAGTCATGCGGTACAGATCGGTAATGCGATCACCGAGAAGGTGACGCTGGACGCGGTCCTCGCGGCTCGAGATCACGTTGATGGCTGCCTCTTTACCGCGATCACCGATTGCGGTGCCGGCGGTTTCTCGAGTGCGGTCGGTGAGATGGGTGAGAAGATCGGTGCGATCGTCCAGCTGGAACAGGCGCCGTTGAAATATGACGGACTGACGCCGGTGGAAGTCTGGATCAGCGAAGCGCAGGAACGCATGGTGCTTGCGGTCCCGGCCGAGAAGGTCGCCAAGATCGCGGCCATCTGCGAAGGCCATGGCGTCGAGTGGTGCGACCTCGGCGTCTTCGGGACGCCAGGCCGCGAGTTGATTCTCCGTTGGGACGAGGTCGAAGTCGGCCGGATCGGCATGGAGTTCCTTCACGACGGCGTGCCGATGCCGGTGCGGAAGGCGGTCTGGGATCCGGAATGGGCCGCACTGGAAGCCGGTGGTGAGGACCCCGGTGTCGAGCCTCAGCCGAAGATCGCCGATATCGCAGGCCTGTTCGATGCGGCGGCGCAACTGCTCGGACATCCAAACCTCGCCAGCAAGGCCTGGATCGTTCGGCAGTACGATCACGAGGTTCAAGGCGGAAGCGTCGTCAAGCCGTTCGTTGGTCCGAATGCCGGACCCGGTGATGCGGCGATCGTCCGGCCGGTGCCGACGTCCCCGAAGGGATTGGCGATCGGCAATGGTCTGGCCACTGGGCTGGCACGCGATCCATACGAGATGGGACTCGCGGCGATTGATGAATGCGTTCGAAACATGGTCTGTGTCGGCGCGGATCCATCACGGATCGCCATCCTCGACAACTTCTGCTGGCCCAGTTGCGACGACCCGCGGAATCTTGGCTCTCTGGTCCGGGCGGCCGAGGCCTGCCTCGATGGAGGCATCGCCTACGGCACGCCGTTCATCAGTGGCAAGGATTCGCTCAACAATCAGTTCACCACCGACGAAGGTCTGACCATTCGAATCCCGCCGACGCTGCTGATCTCGGGGATGGGTATCGTCGAAGATGAATCGCTGGCCACGACCATGGACGCCAAGCGGCCTGGAAATCGACTCGTCCTGATCGGCGAGACGACCGACCGACTTGGCGGATCGCACTTCATTCGAATCGGCGGCGATGCATTGTCCGGTCGTGATGAACTTCCGACGGTCGATCTCGAGCGAGGACCCCGCACGGCAACGGCGGTTCATGCCGCCATCAAGCAAGGTCTGGTTCGTAGTGCTCACGACGCCAGCGAAGGCGGCCTGCTCGTCGCTGCCATCGAGATGGCATTCGCGGGTGGCCTCGGCGTCGATGTCCAGTTGGACATGGTTCCGGTGCGAGGAGATGGCGTCTCCGATGTCGCTCGTGCCTTCGCCGAAGACCCCTGCCGATATCTGCTTGAGGTGAAGGAAGGTGACTTGGATGCGATCGCCACGATTTTCGACGGAATCCCGCACGCAGTCATTGGTCGCTTCACCGAAGCCGGCCCAGATGGTGGCGAAGTGGTGATTTCAAGTGGTGAATTCGGCGTATCTTCCGAGTTGGCCGATCGCTTCCGCAATGCCTGGGAGAAGGGGTGCGACCGATGACCGACGCGAATCACGGCGATGCGCCGAGGGCACTGATCATTACGGCGCCCGGCATCAACTGTGACGGCGAACTGAGTCTGGCATTCCGGGAGGCAGGAGCGACGCCGACTTCGGTACTGCTCTCCGATCTGATCGACCGGCCGGCCATCGTCGACGACTTTGCGCTCATCGGGCTTCCCGGTGGCTTCAGCTACGGAGATGATGGCGGTGCGGGGCGAGTGCTCGCCCAGTTGATCAGGAAGGGACTCTACGGCGCGTTGTCCGCCGCGATCGATCGAGGCGTTCCGATGATCGCCCCGTGCAACGGTTTTCAGATTGCGGTTCAGGCCGGTCTTCTTCCCGGACCGGGCAACGGCGAGAACTGGCCGGAGGTCCCGTCTCGACCGATCGTGGCACTGGCGCCCAACGAGGCCGGGCGTTTTCGCGACGATTGGACCGGCTTCGAGATTCCATCGGAGAGTCGCTGCATCTGGACGGCCGGTATCGAGGGCATCGATCCCGCGGTGATGGTGCTTCCCTCCGCGCACGGCGAGGGACGATTCGTGGCGGCCCCAGACGTTCTGGCCGATCTCGATCGATCCGGCCGGATCGCCTTGCGATACACGGCTCGAGATCATTTCAATGGATCCCAAGATCGCGTCGCGGGAATCTGCGATGCCAGCGGCCTGGTCTTCGGCCTGATGCCGCATCCGGAGCGTTACACGCGATGGTCGCAGCACCCGACCTGGACGCGACTTGATCCCTCAGTTCGATCCGGCGATACGCCGGGGCTGATGATGTTCAAGAATGCGGTCCGATTTGCGTTGGCCGCCGTAGATTGAGCAATATGGCGAACCGACTTGACACCTCGTCGCCAAGTCGGAAGGAAGCGCCGCGCTGCGGCCGGTGCGGGTATGACCTGACGGGACTCTCGCGCAAGGCGCGATGTCCGGAATGCGGCGTGCTTCGGGCGGCGGTGCGACTTCGCGATGCCAATTCGCTTGCTCGTTCGAGCTATCGGATCATCCTCGGCGTCGTCTGGCGGGAGGTGATCGCGTTCGGCGCCCATCTCGGGCTCGGGATGCTGGTGATTTCATTGATCTGGACTTTTCCGATCTGGATTCTGCTTCCGCTTAGTCTCAGCCCGTGGCTGGTCGCCTGGTTCCGTTGCAGTTCCGCGATGCAGCCGCCAGAGTCTTTGGCGCCGACGCGACGGATGGTCAGGAAGTGGATTCTCGTCGTGAGCATCTTGCCATTGGCATTCCTCGCGGTATCAGCCGTCATGACTGACGCCTCGGTGGCGGGGTCGATGGGATTCGTGGCGTTCGCCCTCGCGATGGTCGTCGGTGCGGCAGCCGCGATCTTTGCCAGTCGGACCGCGTGGTGGATGCAGGACGACGTCGCTGAGATGACGCTGGAATCGGCGCCGTGGTGCTACCTACTGATGCTGATTGGCCTCTCGATCGTGGCTGGCTCGTACCTCTTTCAGCCGTGGACCACCGTCGGGGACTTCGCAGCGAGGGCACGATTTCCGATCTTCCTCGGCGCGATCGGTTGGTGGATGGGTGTCGTGTGTGCCGATCTCCGGATGCTGCTCGGGGCCATACAGAGTTTGAGCCACCGGGCGCAATACGATGACATCGAACGCCGAAGGGCCGACCGTCAGGAAGCGACCGACCGGGAATTCGATGCACGATTCCGCGATATGGATGGTGGATGATTCCGGCGCTTCGCCGTGAGATCGAGGATGATCAACCCATGTCGAAGATCCACACGACGGCCGTCGAATCCCGCCCAAAGAATCCGGTGTCTGGTGCCAAAGATCGTCCATGGCTCGGTTCGCACCTTTCCATTGCGGGTGGCATGTATCACGCTCTCGACGCGGTCACGGAACTGAATTGTGACTGCGTGCAGGTCTTCACCAAGAATCAGCGGCAGTGGCAGTCGAAGCCGCTGACGGAGGCGGACATTGCCGCCTGGAAGGCGGGGATCGAACGACTCGGGTGGGGCAAGACACCCGCCAGAGTGGTGAGTCACAACAGCTACCTGGTGAATATGGCGTCACCCAATTCGGAAGGGTGGGAGAAGTCGGTTGCCCTTCAACGCGAAGAACTCGAACGATGCGAAGCACTGGGAATCCCGGCCTGTGTGGCGCATCCCGGGGCTCATCTGGAATCAAAGCGGAAGGCGGGCGACCCGAATTCGATCGGTGTCCCGCCAAATGCAGATGAAGAGAAGGGGCTTGCCAGGATCGTGGGCGCCTTGGATCGGCTCGAACTGGAGACCCGTGGTTATGCGGTTCGAACGTTGTTGGAGAACACGGTGGGAAGTGGCACCAATCTCGGATACGACCCGGGACAGCTCGGCTGGATTCGAGATCGAGTGAAGGTTCCCGAACGTATTGGGTTCTGTTTCGACACCTGTCATGCGGTCGCTGCCGGGCACGACATGTCGACGAAGGAACGGGCCGAAGCCGTTCTCAGCCGGATCGACGAGACCTGTGGGCTCGATCAGGTGCTTGCGGTACATCTCAACGACTCGATCGGAGTACTGGGGAGCCGAAAGGACCGTCACGCTCATATCGGACACGGGACCTGCGGAGAGGCCTGTTTCAAGGCCGTCCTGCGGGTTCCGGCATGGAGGAGCATCCCAATGGTCCTCGAGACCGAGAAGGAAGGAGGTCTGGAAGGCCGGTCTTGGGATGAGATCAATCTCGATACGCTTGGTTCACTGGCTCCCGGTACCTGATTGTGCCGACCTTAGGGGCGTGGGGGACTGGTCCTCCACTCGAGGCTTCAGACTAAACATGTTCCACCGAACCAAGACCATCGTCCTTCTGGCTATTCCCGCGCTGCTCCTCGCCTGTCAAGGTGGGGAGAAGAACGGCTCGCCTCGCTCATCTCTCCCGTCTCCCACCAGAGTGGTGACCGATGTCCGCGAGCCGACCGCGGTGCAGAAGTTCCGAACAAACGAGGGTCGGGCCGCGATCGAGGGCGGCGATCACGCCACCGCGATTCGGATCTTCGAAGAATTGCTTGATGAGAACCCTTCACTCACCGTGGCCTACATCGGCATCGGTTTGGCCTACGAGGATCTCGGGGAATTCGAACGCGCGGAGCCGGCGTTTGAACGGGCCACTCGGCTTGATCCTCGGAATTACGAAGCACAACTCGGATTCGGCGAGGTATTGCAGGTCCTCGGGAAACTCCGCGATGCGATTCGGGCCTATCAGCAGGCGCTGGCAATCGATCCGGAGAGCGTCGACGCCCTTGTCGGCATGAGCAGTGCGTTTCTTGGTCTCGACATGGCGAGCAATGCGATCGCACCCGCCGAGCGGGCCGTCGTGCTCGCGCCAGATGATGGTCGCGCCCGGGCAGACCTCGGCGAAGCGTACATGCGGGTCGAACGAATCGAGGATGCGATTGACTCGTTCGAAATCGCGCTGGAACTCCTCGGAAACGAACCGGCGGTGATCCGGAGCTTGGTCGAGTGCTACGCTCGCGAGGATCGATTCGCAGAAGCGATCAACGCCGGGCAGGTGCTCATCTCGATCGAACCCACGGCTCAGGCCTGGGAACGGCTTGGCCGGGCCTATTTTCGGCATGGCGATTATGACGCGAGCGTCGAGAGCTATCGTCGGGCGGTGGAGATCGACCCTGAATTCTGGCCCGCGCTCAATGGGATCGGCGTCAACGAGCTCAATGCCTGGCTCCGATCGGGAAGAAAAGAGATCCAGGCTAAGGAGGCGGCCGGAGCGGCCTTCCGATCGAGCCTCCGGGTGTACCCTGATCAACCCAAGGTCGTTCAACTGCTGACGACCTATCCCTTGTGACGATCCCGGAAAACCCATGCGACCGAACGCCGAAGAGATTCTCGAGTTTTTCGACAACCCCGGCACCGACCCCTATGTGATCGAGCACCGGCACGAAGAGTTCACATCGGTCTGCCCGATGACCGGACATCCTGACTTCGGGACCATCATGCTTCGATACCAGCCGGCGGCGGTGTGCGTCGAGCTCAAGAGCCTGAAGCTCTACTTTCATGCCTTCCGGAATGAAGGCATGTTCTTCGAGGCCGTGACCAACAAGATTCGCGACGACATCGCTCGTACCTCGAGTCCGATCTGGATGCAGATCGTGAGCGATTGGAAGGGGCGAGGCGGCGTCAAGAGCCGGGTCGTCGCTCCCTGGGGTGAGGTTCCACCCGAATTCCGTGCGGGCTGATTTGGTCAGCCGCCAATGAACATCTCGACATTGCCGAAGTCAATCGGGAAATTCGACTTCGCGGGTTCCGGAAGTTCGCCCACGGTGGCAGCCTGTTCCGGGGTCAAGAGCTCAAGCAGTTTTCTCGCCGCTCGCTCGTCGATCTCCGACCGGACGAAGCGGATTCGTTTTCGTTCGGACTGGTTCTTCTGCATCGCCGCGATGTCGGGCTCGCCATCGAAGGAATGAGCGGCCCCAGCTCCGCCCGCTTCGATCGTGATCAACTCACGGCAGGCGCCGTTCCAGGCGGCTCTCCAGTCTGCGCGGAGTTCGAGCAGTGCGGCATGCTGCGATTCCGTGAGGTTAGGTAGGTCAAGGGCTGCCTTGAACATCGGTTCCGGAGAACGAGGATCCCGGAAACACCTTGGCCATGCCAAGCGATCGACCGCGAGTTGGAACTCGGGCTCGATACCAGACGGCAGCGCGGCCGCAAGACGGGCCCTCCAGCTCAATTGCCGGTCGGCTACGCCAGCCTCGATCGCGGTTCTTCGTCGATCGATTTCCTGCAAGTTCCGCATCAGATCGCTTTGAGCATCGAAGTCGACTGCCATGGATCGAACGACGGCTCCGCCGCCACCGCTGTCCTCCGAAAACGCGGTCATCATGTTCTGCTCTGCGAGTTGGGCGTCGCGTTCGACCTCGATCAAACCGAGCGTCCGGGAGACCAGCGCCGGAGTGATCTCTTCGGCGTATTCCCGGCTCAGCTGGTCAATCTGGTCGTCCCACTCGGAGGTCGGCAGGACTTCCTTCAAAGCCTCGGTGAGATCCAGATCCGCGACTTGGTTTCGGCCGGGCGCGGGAAACATGCCTCGGCCGCCCTGTAGTGTCTCGACAGCAATCGCCCGACGCCGCTGCATCATCAAAGACTTGATCATCTCCGGCGCGTCGATCACCGTTCCGAGATCTCGGAAGAGGGATGCATCGAGATCATTCATCGCATTGAAGATGTCCAGGCGTTGTGCGGCCCCGCGGCGAACATCTGCAGGGTCGGCGGATACGGGCCCGCCGGGGCCAAAGCCGGGCTTCCGTGTCTCTTGAAAGGCGGCGACCAGAGTCTCTTCAATCTCCACCCAGCCATCCTGATACGCGAGGAATAGCACGTCGCCGATGGGTCGCGTCGCGTCGTCGACATTCAATTTCATGATCAAGACGTCGAAGGCTGCTCGGTCGATGGGGCGGGGGATTCCCGAACTTCCCACGCCGGCTATCTTCATCGCGAACATGGCCCCATCGGTGTTGATTTGTATCGCCTCGCCGCCCATGCTGTCCCCGATCATCACGGCGCTGAAGACGATGCTTTGGCCATCGCCATCGCCGCCACCGCCCATGCGCAACGCGCCGACCGTTCCTTCGCGAACACGATTGGCGAGGAGTTCGGGCGAGAGCATCTCGAGGCGTGTCCGGATCGAACGATCAAGATCAGCGCGGTCCTGCCGTATGCCCGTCGAAGGGCGGTCCGGGGTATCCAGAAAGGGAATACCGTCGGTACCGATGGTAATCGAGACGCCGCCAATCTCCAGGCTGGACCCGGTGGACCCGGCACGGATCTCTTCTTCGATCGCTTCGTTCAGTCGGTCTTCCAAGGCGCGATGGGAGGGTCTCCATGCCGCTTCGAGTGACTCGATCTCCGAGTAGGTCTCGTCCGGCATCTCACCCTTCTCGCGGGCGACGCGAGCTTTTTCAAAGAGGGATGCAGGGGATTCGCGGTCGGGGAAGGCCGAGGGATGCGCCGCCGCGAGCCATTCATTCCGGAAAGCGATGGCAAAGGCATGCCCGTTGGAATCCGGAAAGGTGCTCAGAATTCGGTTCAGTACCATGCGATCAAGTTTGACGATGTCTGCCTGAAGATCGCGGGCATCGATCGCCGCTTCCTGACCAATTCGTTCCCGCGTGGCGAGCCAGTCAGTCATGTCTTCGGCGGTGGTGTCTCTGGGATCAGGCTGCGCGTCACTGAATTCCGCCATCCTCTCGGCACGTGCGAAGGGAAGTTCGATCGCTGCATTTGAAAGTGCGGCGAGGCGACTGGTACGAAGCCTGTCATGCTCAAAGATGATCTCAAGAACCGCGGCCTCCAACGCCTGATCCCGGTCTTCTGTGACATCTGGACCCGCCATGATCGAGGCATAGATCTCCAGCGGCTCGAAGCGAATCCCACTGGTGAAGCGTCGGCCGGCGAGAGATCGGGACCTCGCTCTAGATCGTGCGCTTCGGGCGCGGTCGATCACTTCTTGGTCGATTCCGGAGTCGCCTAGTTCGTTGAATAGGCTGCGGTCGAGCGACGCGATTCGCATCGCCAGTCGGCGCCGTTCGGCGGTTCGCTGTCCGATCATCTCGGGGTCCGACGAGTCCATCACACCCGGTCGTTCTCGTTTTTCCTCCAGCCAGGATTCGATCTCGCCTTTGCGGAGTGTCGCCATCGAGCGGAGGTACCGGCCATGTGGATCGACGGTCAGCGCAAGATCGGATTCATCGGCGCCGGCAGCGGCCAGCATCGTGTTCAGCTCCGTCGATGAAATGGGATCTGGCAGTCCGCTGGCGCCTTGAGCAAAGGAATCAGGGGTGATCGAGCCCACAGTGAAGATCGCGACGAGGAGGAAAGCCCAGCGAAGGCGAAAATTCATATTGTGTTCCGAGTGGAATGGAGGGTCGATTTGGCCAATGGTCTACATTTAGAAGCGTTCATAGTTGCAATCGGTCTGACCCGATAGAGGCCTGAAGTACGATCTTCCGCCCAGAATCCAAAGCGAGAATGCGATGAAGAGAGTTCGATTCGTGTGCACGGGCGTTCGAAGGGTTGCGGGCGGCTCTCTGGGGCGCGATACTGAGGTGCTCGGGCCATTTTAGGTCCGGCACCCACTCCGCAACCATCCCCTGAAAGGGGCCGAATGTCCTTTGAAGCCGCTGTTCACGCCAAGGCCATTGATCTTGATCTTCTCTCTCTCGAAATGACGGCCGCAGCCGGCAGCGGACATCCGACGACGGCCTTGAGCCTGGGTCACATCGTGACCGTTCTGATGTACCACCACATGAAGTGGCTTCCCGATGATCCGCGGAATCCGGCGTCGGATCGTCTGGTGCTCAGCGAAGGGCATGGGGTGCCCATCGTCTACGCCGCGTGCGGCGACATCGGCGTTGCGATCGGTCAGGCTGGTGAGACGCTGCGACCGATGACCAGAAAGGATTGTCTCTCGCTGCGTGCTGGCGATTCGATGATCGATGGTCATCCGAATCCGATGGAGGGTTTCCCCTTCTTCGATGCTGCGACAGGTTCGCTGGGACAAGGGCTTTCTGTCGCGGCCGGGCTTGCAATCGCGGCACGTCTCGACGACATCGACAAGCGGATCTTCTGCATCATCGGTGATGGCGAAAGTCGAGAAGGGCAGATCTGGGAAGCCGCCGACTTCATCGCCGATCATTCGCTTGCCTCGGTGATCCCGATCTTCAACTGCAATCGGCTCGGCCAAGCCGATCAGGTATCGGATCAGCAGAGTTTTCAGGTGATCACCCGAAAACTCGAAGCGGTAGGCTTCGCGGTCGATGTCATTGATGGCCATGCTCCCGAGCAGATCCGCCGTGCTCTTGAGACGGCGAGAGAGAGATCAAGCCGAAAAGAGCGCGTCGCGATCGTCGCCAAGACCGTCAAGGGTTGGGGCGCTCCGTGCATTCAAGGCGGCGGTTGGCATGGCAAACCCGCGGTGGGAGCAAAGCTTCAGCAGGTTCGTGATGAATTTGGCGAAACACGTGCGAGGCTCACGTCGGCGCTGAAGACCTCGGACGCGTTCAAACTTAATCCGCCGGCCGCATTCGTCGAGATCCCTCGCGAAGCGGGAGTGCCGATGCCGCTTACCGCAGCGATGAAGCAGTACGACATGGGAAGCACGCTGGCGACCGGGCGATTCGCGACGCGAAAGGCGTTCGGTCTCGCATTGCGCATTGCCGGTCACGCCAACGCCGGTATCCACGTGCTGGATGCGGATGTCAAGAACTCCACCTTTACCGAGTGGTTTGCGAATGATCGTGAGCTTGCGCCTCGGTTCAGCGAGTGCAAAATCGCAGAGCAGAACATGGTATCGGTCGCCGTCGGTCTGTCTGCGGCGGGAAGAATCCCCTTCCTCGCGACGTTCTCTAAGTTTCTCACCCGAGCCTACGATCAGATCGAGATGGGAATCAACAGCGGAGCCAATCTCAAGATTGTCGGATCACATTCGGGAATCAGCCTTGCCGCGGACGGCCCGAGCCAGATGTCGCTTCCCGATGTCGCCTGGTTCCGATCCTTCTCCACCATTCGGAATCACCGAGGGAATCCGGGTTGCTATGTACTGCAGCCGGCGGATGCCTACGCGGCGTATGCATTGACCCAGACCATGGCCGAATACGATGGGGCCTGTTATATGCGGGTTTTCCGGCCGGAAGTCGAGTTCCTCTACGACGACAAGACCGTCTTCAACCTCGGTGGATTTGAGGTGCTCAATGAGGGGCGTGATCTCATGATCGCCAGTGCGGGCTATATGGTCCACGAATGCAACAAGGCGCTCGACCTTCTCGATCGAGCGGGAATCGATGCCACACTCGTGGATCTGTATTCACTGCCATTCAATGAAGAAGGGGTACTTGACGTCGCCAACGCGAACGGTGGGAACGTCCTCGTGGTCGAGGACAACTATGGCGGTGGGCTTGGCTCGGCGGTCGCCGACGCCTGTACTTCCGGCGGCGACGCGTTCACGGTCCGACAGATGCATGTTCGGCGGATTCCCAAGAGCGCGAGAACCACGGACGAAATCCTGCGGCAGTGCGGTCTGGATGCCCAGAGCATCGCCACCGAAGCCGCGAAGATGGTCGGCGTCACGGTGTGATCGAATTCAGGAAGGCGGCGCTTCGTCGGTCATCCGTCGCAATTCTGGATAGAAACGACGGATCGCAAGGGGCACGACGCTGCCGTGAGTCGCGCCGGGTGCCAACTCGATGAATCCCGCGCCCTCCGGGTTCTCTAGGCCGGCGCGGGCGGCGGTGCTGGTCTCGATGAGTCGTTCGACGGCGCGATTGAGGTAGTACGAATCGGCGGCGCCACAGATCACTCGCACCTGATCCCGCAGGATCGGGCCATAGTGATCGGGATTCTCTCGAATCAGGCGGCCGATGTCATACCGGCTCCAGTCACGATCGATCACGGCTCGATCGATCACGCCCGTTTCCAGATCGAAAGCTGCCAAAGGGAGGCCGGTGTTCGAGTTTCGTCCGGAGAACATGGCGTTCCAGGCGCTCCACTGCTCACCGCTCGTGAAGTCCGGCGCCAGCGAACGTTCCATCGCGATCTCTTCCTCGATGGTCATCATCACCCGATCCTGCTCATCGGTCAGTGGCGATCGGTAGCTGGGATGGCGTAGGCCATTGGCGTCATAGAACATCCCTTCGTCGGTGGTGAGATCGACCGTGCCGAAGGCGGTGAAGTCGACCGGGTCTGGGGCGCTGGAGAAGCAGCCACCGAAGGTTTCGGGATGTTGGAGTTGGAGCCAGAGGCTCGCCCAACCGCCGCTTGAGTGGCCCGTGAGGAATCGTGCCTGCGGTGAGGAGATGATTCGGAATCGACGTTCGAGCCACGGGATGAACTCTTCCACCAACGCGGTGGAGCGAGGTCCGAAATTGTCACTGTCGACGAAGCCGTGATGGCCCAAGCGGTCCTCAGGATCGAGCACGATCCAGATCGCTTGTGGAAGTACCGGCCGCATCGCGGGGTCGTCCAACATTCGGGCGAATCGAGCCGCGTCCCGATGATCCCCGCCGAATCCCGGGATCACGTAGATCACCGGCCAGAATCGGCGCTCGGCGTCGATGTCGAAGTAGGCCGGCGGGAAAGCGACGCCGGCCCGATGGAATACTGGTCGATCAAGCAATTTGGTCAGGATCGGACTCTCGATCTCGATCCACGTCAGATTGTCCATCTTGGGGAGGGGTTGCTCCGGGACGATCGAATTGACGGAAAGGTCGAAGGTCTGCGGGATACCGGATCGGAAGGTGATCTCCGTCGCCGCTGAGACCGGATTGCCCGAGGCGTCGTGGCTTCGATGCAGGCCCAGATCCAGCACCGCCCGGGCGAGAAATCGTCCGTTGAGGTGGTCGAGGCGATCCGGCACCATGGCCGTCTGAGGCTTGTCGGCCCCGAGTAGGAAGGGCCCAGAGTCGGCGATCTCTTTGGCGGTGATCGGAATTGAGAGGATCGGCTGTGGTCGCTGGAAGAACGGGGCGGAGAGTGGATCTTCACGACGCATTCGACCGGAACGCTCACACAGGAGGACCAGGAGTCGAGGCTGGGCCGTTCGATCCTGCTCCAGCGCCAGTATCGCCGTCGCGGCCATCTCCGGGGAGAGGGTCACTCGGAAGACCGTGGCGGTCGGGGGCGGCGGTTCCGGCGTCACATCACGGGCATCGGGCCGATCCGCATTTGGAATGGGACTCGATTCCTGGGCGAGACTACGTCCGAAGGCTGGGAGGCCGAGCAGAAGCGAGCCCAAGGCGAGGACCGCCCAGGAGGGCATCCGCCCGCGGGGAGGCTGGATCAACGTTGTCGGAGGCGAGAGGCGCTGGATTTGAGAAGAAGATCGCATGCACGGATGCTACGGTCACGAGGGCTGAGATGGCGGTTTCTTTGACTCAGGACCCACCTGATGCTCGGAAACTCGTTTTCGGCGGCCTGATGGGGAGTTCAGACCCCGATCCAGCCGATACTTGTCCGGAGACCCGTCCGGTGGTCATCGTCGGCTGTCTCCATGCTTATTGGGAACGTCGCTCTCTCCGGAACATCAAGCAGGATCCCGCATGCAGCCTCACTCCGTTCCAACCAACTCTCCGATCGCCACTCGTTCGTCCCGCTGGGCTTCGCTGGCGTTTCTGACCTCCATCGTCTCAGCATCGGCGCTCCAAGGATGCATCGCGACCCCGACCTCGGGGCTCGAGCGAATGAACAACGCCATGGTCTACGGGGAAATGTCCATCGACGACCCGGAGATCGTGGTGGCGACCCAAGGGCCGGTGGACGTCGAAATCGAGTCTTTCGGTGGCACCGTCGTCATCGAATCCGTGCCAGGGCTCGAAAACACCATCATTGAACCAGTCCGTCGTGCTCGTCACGGCCACCTGCGTCGCGATGATGCCGCGGCTTCGCTCGAAACGATTGAATATGTCGTCGAGTTGATTCCCGGTGAGTTGAATCGTGAGACGGTTCGCATCGTGGCGAGCAGCAGCAGTGCCGAAGAGCATTTTCAAGGCGTTGATTTTCGAATTCGAACCGCAGATCTGAGATCGGTCAAGGTTCGAACCGACCATGGTCGCGTCTGGGTGAAGAACAATACGGCCGGAGTTGACGTGCAGACCACGCATGGCGACATTCGCGTGATCACCGAGCACCCGATGAACGATCCGATCATTCTGGTCACCAAGGAAGGCGAGGTCGACTATCGGGCACCGAAGGGTTCCACCGGGGTCTACGACCTGCGTTCCATCGGTGGTCTCGTCTACAACCGATTCACGGAGGCTCGCGTGATCAGCACTTCCGCGGAGAACGGGCCCGCCATTTTCGTTGCTAAAGTCGGCGGCGGGTTGAACCCCGTGCTCGTTCGAACCACCTACGGCGACATTCGCGTTGCGGTCACCGAGAATCCGACCGGGGTCGGTCCGGTCATCATGGAATGAATTGACATGATCCCGGCGGGGCATTTGAGCCCAGAATAGGATTGGATCCGCCGTGCGCGACGTTCAAGACCATTGGTTTCGTCAGGCAAAGCGCGAGGGCTACCGCTCTCGGGCGGCGTTCAAGTTGAAGGAAATTGACGACAAGAAGAAGGTGCTGTCGAAGGGCGATCGAGTGCTCGATTGTGGAGCGGCCCCCGGCTCATGGTGTCAGGTCGCTTCTCGCCGAATCGGGCCTCGGGGATTGGTCATCGGGGTGGACCTGAAGCTGATTGATCCCTCCGGCCTGCCGCCCAACGTCATTCTGCAAGAAGCAGATCTTCGAGAGGTTGATCTCGAGTCCCTTGGGGGCGTCGCCTTCGACGTGGTGCTCTCCGATATGGCGCCGGATACGACCGGCGATCAGTTTGGAGACCACCATCGATCAATCCGGCTCTGCAATGATCTTCTTGATCGTGCGAATACCTGGCTCCGACCCGGCGGCAATCTGGTCATGAAGGTGTTCGAAGGCGAGGCGTATCGGGATCTGCTCGTACGGGCGGGTTCGATGTTTGAGCGGGCTAAGGGATTCAAGCCGGTGGCGAGTCGAGGCGAGTCCGTTGAGATGTTCGTGATCTGCTCGAAGCATCTCACGGCTTCGGAAAAGGCGGCCGAAGGCGGCGGGGCGGCGGAGGTGGAGGAGATCGCGCCCCGGCGACCAAAACCTGGCCCCGGTTGGAGTGATTGACGCTCGCGCAGTTCCTTCGCTCAGTCGAGTTGATTCAGGCGCAGCAATTGCCGGATCGATCACCGGAGTCTCTTCTCGCATCTTGATCAGCGGAGAACGAAGGCTTTCTTGGGGTCTTGGTCATGGATCGGGCGTGGTTGGCATGAGGCTTGCCTGTCTTCGAGGTACACGCACCCTTCCCCGGAGAATAATCATGCAGATCGGACCATCAAGCCCCGAACTTCTCAGCCCCGCCGGCCTCTCGAAGGTGCTGAGTGCCGCATCGAACACCGTTCGTCCAGTTGAGTCGATGCCTCCGACGGAAGCACCGCCGACGGCCGAGGGAACTCAAATTCTCGACATGGATGCTTTCATGGCTGCCTGGGGAAGCGATGACCAGACCTGGGATGTTGATGGTTCGGGTTCGGTCGACGGCCTCGATCTTGGCCAGTTGCTCGCGGCACAGACTGCGGCGGAATCCGGCGATGCAGACCTGCAGTCACTCCTCGGCGCCTGGGGTTCCGCGGATCCTGATTGGGACTTCAATGCGGATGGCGTCGTCGATGGCCAGGACCTCGGCATCTATCTCGAGAGTGGCATTCCTGCCGATTCCGAGACATCCAACGAGAGCATGACCGTCGAGGGCTTCATGGAAGCTTGGGGTTCCGCCGATCCGATGTACGACCTCAATGGGGATGGCACTGTCGATGGCCAGGACCTCGGGCAGTACTTGGAGGAGCAAATGGAGTCCACCGCCGATCCCAGCCAACTGAATCAGTTCATGGCGGCCTGGGGAAGCGACAATCCGGACTTCGACTTCAACGGTGATGGCATCGTCGACGGCACGGATCTCGGCATCATGCTTGAGCAGTCCGGCGGAACACAGATGCCGGCCTCCGAGCTTCCAGAGCAGGGCGATAAGATGGAGGCGATCGTCAACCGACTTGCGGACTACGCGATGTCCCGGCTCGATGCGAACGGTGACGGCTTCGTTCCCATGGAATCGTTGGACATCAAGGACGCCGCAAAGCAGCAGTACGATGCTGACGGCGACGGCCAGCTCTCGCGAGCAGAGATTCTCGCCATGATCACCGCTGATGCGAAACGCGTCGTCGGTGTCCAGGGGAATGACCTTGAGATGTTCGCCTCTCGCTGGGAGACGCTCCTCGATGCCAATGAGGTGAACGGCGAATGACCCCAATGAGGCGCGTCAACGGAAACCACGCGGTTCGTCGGTTTGCGGATGGGACGCCATCGATCGGAGTCGATTCGGCTGTGATCACCGGAATCGTCGATCGGGTACAGGGGATCCTCTCGGATCTCGGACACCAGTCGATTCCGCCGAACATCACCACCGTCCTCGATCGCCTGAACCTGCCCGACCCGGTTGCCGAGTCCGTACTCCACAGGCTCAGGCAGACCCTTCCGATGGGATCGGTCGAGATGACGGCCTGAGCCTCGGTTTGAAAATCTAGAGTCGTCCTCGGCGGCCCATCGCGATCACGCGGCGGGCCGCTGTTCTGTATTCAATCAGACCAGATCCTTCATTCTCGTGACGACTTCTTCGACGTTCGCCCGGCTGTTGAACGCGCTGATTCGGAAGTAACCCTCTCCGCATCGCCCGAATCCTGCGCCGGGCGTCGTGACGACCTGCGCATCCTTTAGGAGTCGGTCGAACATGCCCCAGCTGTCCTGTCCCGAGGGGCATTTGACCCAGACGTAGGGTGCATTTTCGCCGCCATACGCCGTGAGCCCCATCGCTTCACATCCACCGCGGAGCAGAGAGGCGTTGGTCATGTAGTGGTCGATCAGCGTCGAAGTCTGCTCGAGTCCGTCCGGGGAGTAGAGCGCCTCGGCGCCACGTTGGACGGGCCAACTGACGCCATTGCTTCGCGTGCTCCATCGTCGGCTCCAGAGTTGGTGAAGCGAAATGGTTCGTCCGTCGCGGGTACGTCCCTCGAGCGCTTTCGGGACCACCGTGTAACCGCAACGGAGTCCGGTGAAACCGCCGTTCTTGGAGAAGCTCCGCGTCTCGATGGCGCACCGGTCCGCCCCTGGAATCTCAAAGATGCTCCGAGGAAGATCCGGGTCTTGGATGAAGTTCACATAGGCGGCGTCGAAGACGATGAGCGCCTCGTGTTTGATCGCCCAATCGACCCAGACCCCGAGGCGGGCATGGTCGATCGTCGAGCCCGTGGGGTTGTTCGGGAAGCAGAGATAGACGAGGTCGACCGGCGTTTCGGGCGGGCTCGGCACGAAACCGTTGGCTTCGTTCCCTTCCATGGTGACCAGGCCGTCGTACCCGCCGCCGTCCAGAGGGTCTCTGGTGTTGCCGGCCATGACGTTCGTGTCGACGTAGACGGGATAGACGGGGTCGGTCACCGCAACTCGATTCCCGGCGCCGAGGATCTCCAGCAGGCTCCCGCAATCACCCTTCGAACCGTCGCTCACGAAGATCTCATCATCGCTGACGGAGATTCCCCTGTTTCGATAGTCGTGTTCTGCGATCGCCTTGCGCAGGAAGTCATATCCGGTCGGCGGCGGGTATCCACGAAAGGTCTCGTGAGAGGCCAGGTCGTCGATCGCCGTATGCATTGCCGCGAGAACGGCCGGAACGATCGGTTCGGTGACGTCGCCGATGCCGCATCGGATGATGCGTCCGGCGAGCGTCGGGTTCGACTCGACATATTCGTTCACGCGTCGGGCGATCTCCGGGAAGAGATATCCGGCGGTGAGTTTGAGGTAGTTTTCGTTGATCAGGACCATGAGGTTCGTTCCGGAATCAAGGGGCGCATCCTGGGAATCCGAGTGACACGGGACAGGGCGTGCGGAGGCCGATGGGCGCAGCATACGTCCCCCGGGGAATCAACCGGAATTCACGCCGGACTCGGAGGCCGGAGTCTTACGAGGTATTGGGCCGCTCAACTGGTCGGCTGAAAAAGCCGGACGGCGACCGCTGGCGGAAAATTCGCGAGGACGAGTTGGCGCGAACCGTGATGCCGTCGATGCAGCCGCTTGCCGTGGGCATCGATTCGTCGGAGGTTTCGCCTCGACTCCGAACTGGTAATCGGGGCTTTCATCACTCGGACCGCGGCGTACTCAAAGTAGGTGAGATCACCGTTCTCGCCGAGCAGGCTGAGCATTTTCTTGAAGATGCCTCGCACGAGGGAGGGGGGAAAGTTGTTGAAAGGGAGGCCGCAGACGATGTGGTCGAACGCACCCTCGATGGGGGCCGACTCGATCGGAGACTCGTGAAGCTCGACATTCAAGTCCGGATGGCGATTTCGGAATGGCTCGAGGAGCCGCTTTTCAAGCACGTTGCAGAAGAATGGGTTGATCTCCACGATGTGGAATTCATCTCCGGGACGAACGGATTGGAGGATCTTCGACGTGAACGCTCCGGTCCCTGGTCCGACCTCGAGGATCCGCTTGGGCCCGCTTGACTTGCGTAGTGAGCTGGTCATCTCACGCGCTAGTTTGTCTCCACTCGGCCACACGGCGCCGGTGTGCTTGAAGTTGCGGAAGGTCTGTGAAAGGAAGTCAAACATGGCTGATGCTCTGAGGCGGAACTGACAAAGGATAGTAGTGGGATGATCCTCTTTCGACCACATCTTGGGTGTCGGCTGTCAGGAATTCCATGGAGCCGATGCCGGAAATCAAGATATGGTGGGAATGAACGATTCCCCGGTCTGAAGATCTCTGCAGAATCTCGCGAAAATACGGGCAATCGCATCCAGATCCTTGAGGCTGCCGAGTTCGACGGTGGTGTGCATGTAGCGAATGGGAAGACTCACCAGACCGCAGGGAATCCCGCCGTTCCGGAGGAAGATCGCGTCCGTATCGGTGCCGGAACGGCCCGGAGTCGCCGACCGTTGAATAATGATTTCCTCTGCCGCAGCGGCAGCAAGAAGCTTCGCCACCACGATCGGTTGTGCGGGGCCTCCCACTGCGATCTTCGGGCCGCCCGACATTTTGAAATCGCCATGTCGATTGCGATCGATGCCGGGGGTGTCGGTCGCATGTCCAACGTCCGTGACCAGCGCGACATCGGGCTTGAGTCCGTCTGCGATCATCGCCGCGCCATGCAGGCCGACTTCCTCCTGAACAGTACTGACCGCGACCACGTTGCAATGCAGTTTCTCACGATCGTCGGCGAGCAGTCGGATTGCTTCCGCAGCCGCCCAAGTGCCAATCCGATTGTCGAGTCCTCGCGCGAGGATCATGTCGTCTCCGAGCAGCATCGAGCCCTCTGCGAACACGCCGGGGTCACCGATATTCAATCTTGCGGATGCTTCTTCTTTCGACTTGCAACCGATGTCGATGAAGAGCTCATGAAGCTTGCGGACCTTCGCATCACGGGCGCGATCCTGGAGATGGATCGCCGTGGCGCCGATCACCCCCACCACGGGTTCGTCGACACCCTCGACGCTCGAGACAAAGTGGATCCGCTTCCCGACGATCGATCCGGCGTCGATGCCGCCGATCTGGCGGCAGTAGATGAAGCCCTTGTCGTCGATGTTGTTGACCATCAGGCCGATCTCGTCGGCATGGCCGCAGATCGCCACAGTGGGTACGTCTTCGCGACCGCATTCGAGGCGGGCGAAGCAGTTTCCGTAGGCATCGTTCCAGGTTGATGTGGCCGATCGGCTGACTTCTTCGAGCCAGATCCGCTGCCCGGCGGTTTCATGGCCGGAGGGTGACGGCATATCGAGGAGGCGTCGGAGGAAGTCGAGAGATTCTCTTCGCATCCGACGAGTCTACCCGCGGTCTCTGTCAGGTAGCGAATCAGCAGGCCGCGGTGTTTCAGTCGCTCGAGGGTCGCTTCGGACGTGCCTTCAGGCGTGGACCATTGAAATCGAACATGGTTCCGGCATCCCGAACGGCGGCGATCGAGTCGCTCTTCGACGACTTGCCCGGGAGCGAGTCAGCGATCGGCGTATCGAGCGGATCTATTGACCGAGGGGTCACGTTGGATTGGGGCGTGATCGGGTTGGCGCTCCGGGGTGGGTAGGGAGCACTGGTGCCCGTCCCCTCCACGCGTCTGGAGCGGGCGTCGTCGATCGAGCGCTCCATTCTCTGCAGGATGGTTCGCATGCGGTTGTTGGAATCGGTTTCTTTCCGGTTCATATCGAGTATTCCTTCTTTTCAGGGTCAGACTAAAAATCGGACCCTGCGGAGGCGAACTTCCCTCCCGCTCTCATTTTTCAACCTTCAAGTGGCGAATCACGGTGGGCAAACCGCACAGTCGGATCAGATGGCACTCGACACCCCCACGGTCTTCTGGAAGGGTGCAGAGCGGAACCGGTGGGGGCGCGGCGGGTAGACTCAGATTGATCGCGCCGTGTGTGGAAGGGTTCGTCGTCTTGGCGCGGCCCAATCAAAGATAGACTAGTCCGCAATTCTGGAGATTTGTCATGAGCCATTGGCCCTCGATTCACGCTGCCTTTCGCCTTCCTTTATTGGTGGGGGCGATCGGCCTTCTGATTTTCGGGCTTGCCGAGGTGGCTGCTGGAACAGCAGATCCCGGGAGTGCCCGCGTGCTTCGGGCGGAAGGGAACGTCGACCTTCCTCGATTCCCGAGCATCAGCCCGGATGGAGAGACCGTTGTCTTCAGTTGGCGGGGGGATCTCTGGAAGGTCCCATTCGGAGGGGGCACCGCCACGAGACTCACCAGCCATCCAGGCCGTGATCATGATTCGGCTTGGACGCCGGATGGTTCCACCATCGTGTTCGAAAGTGATCGAGATGGGACCACCAATCTCTGGGCAATGGCCGCGGATGGCACTGGGCTGCGGCGAATCACCGATCTCGATACCTCCGTGGCCCTGGGGGGGGTCGGTCTCGATCCGGATGGCCAGGTGGTCGTGGGATTCACGGGGTATCTCGAAGGTGATCTCTATCGTTCGCCAAGGCCCTATGAGATTCCCATTGAAGGCGGCCAGCCGCGTCGACTGCACGACGCCTTCGGCGGTCTCAACGTTCGAAGCCCCGATGGCGCTCGGGCCGCATTCGAACGTGGCAATGCGAAGTGGGAGCGGCGGCACTATCGAGGTGACGATCGTCGAAACGTCTGGATTCACGATGGGATGACCGGCGCCTTCTCGCCGTTGACCGACTGGGAGGGAAATGACGGGAAGCCGCGATGGTCGGGTGATGACGCGGTGCTCTTTCTTTCCGACCGTCTCAACTCGACCCAGAACATTCATCGTCAGGCCCTCGCTGGTGGCGAAGCCGAGGCGATCACCAACTTCGAAGAGATCGATGTCGCGGGATTCGACGCAACCTCCGACGGGCGCAAGATTGTTCTGCACCGATGGGATTCGCTCTTCACGATGGATCTCGACGATCCGAATGCGGTCCCGCGTCCGTTGGTGATCACAGCGCCGGAAGACTCGCTCGATTCCGAAGAGAATCTCGACATCTCCCTGCGGGTCACCGAGGCGGCACTCAACCCGGATGGGAAATCGATCGCGGTGATCGCGTACGGCGAGGTCGTGATTCGAGGCACGGAGGATGATGCGCCATCTCGCCGAGTGACCGAGACGCATGGTCGAGAAGGTGATCTGGCGTGGAGTCCTGACGGAACCACGCTCTATTTTACGACCATGAGTGCTGGAAACGCCTCGATCATGACGGCCACAGTCTCGCGGACTCGGGAGGAGATCAAGAAGGACTACGCGGATCGGACGGGCTCCGGCGAAGACGAAGAGGATGAAGGTGATGAAGGCGATGAAGGTGATGACGGTGACGAACCGGCCGGCGATGCGGAGGGCCTGAATCCGGATGATGCCGCCGCCGACAAGAATTCCAGCGAAGTCGAGGACGTGAAGGAGTCGAAGGACGGGGAAGACTCGTCCACGGAGTCGGCTGAAGAAGAAGATGTGGAGGACGACGCAGATCCCGAAGATGAGGCGGATCCACTGCTCGACCCCGCTCGTTGGGCAGATGCCGTGAGTTTCGTGGTCAGTCCATTGATCCAGGCCGGGACGAACGACCGTCGCCCGTCGCCGTCGCCCGACGGCATGACGCTCGGATTTCTCCGTGGTCTGGGCGATCTGATGATGCTCGACCTGGCCTCCGGCGAGGAGACGCTTCTTCGATCGGGATGGGATCGTGGCATCGAATTCGAGTGGAGCCTCGACTCGCAGTGGATCGTCTTCGATCAGGCTGACATGAATTTCAATCAAGACGTCTTCATCGTGCCGAGCGATGGATCGACGGCACCGATCAACATCTCGCGTCATCCCGACAACGATGGCGGGGCCAGGTTCTCCGCCGATGCGAAGGTGCTCGCCTTCTCCAGCGAGAGAGACAGCGAAGAGTACGACGTCTGGTACGTGTTCCTCGATCGTGAACTTGAGAAGTTGGCCGATCCCGAACTCGAGAAGTACTTCAAGGATGCGGGAGAGGCCGCCAAGAAACGGAAGCCGCTCGATCCGAACAAGGTTCGGAAGGCGTTGAAGAAAGCCGCGGCGGCTGCCGTGGCGAACGCGGAGGTGGCGGTGGATCAGGACGGGCCGATCGAGGTCGCGGATGCCGATGACGCGGCCGCGGAGGTCAATTCATCACCGTTCACGACCAAGGATCTAGAGACCGCGTATCTGCGACTTCGGAAGTTGACGCGTCTTCCCGGAAACGAGAATCGACTTGCGATGCTTCCCGCGGGAAACATGGTGCTCTTCGACAGCCAGACGTCCGCTCCAGGTGTGTCTGGTCTTTATTCGGTCAGTTGGGATGGCACGGATCGGAAGCGGCTTGGGGACTCGGTCTCGATGATGGGGCTCTCCGAGGACGGTGGGCAACTGGTCGCGGTCGGCGCCGGCGCGGCCAAGACCATCGACGTCGGAAGCGGGAAAGCGACTCCGTATCCGATCAAGATGCGAATTCGAATCGATCTCGAACAGCAGTCGAGCGAGAAGTTCCTTGAGGCAGCCGGAATCATCGGGGAGATTTTCTACGATCCGGAAATGAAGGGTCTGGATTGGCCCGCCTTGACCGATCGATATCACGAAATCGCACGGAAGGCACGAACTGCGGATGAATTCAATTGGGTCGCGAATCGACTTATCGGAGAACTGAGTGCGTCGCACATGGGAATTCTCGCGCAGGCCGAAACGATGCCCTTGTCCCAGTCGATCGGGCGGCTCGGCGTCGATCTTGAAGCGGTCGAGAACGGATATCGAATCACCGGGATTCTCGAAGACTCGCCGGCGGCGGAGACCGAGATGCCTCTGGAGATCGGGGACATCATCACTTCGATCGATCTTGTGCCACTCGACCTCGGCGCGGCCCCTCCGGACACCGTGGACGGACGTCTTCGAGGGAAGAGCGGTTCCGAAGTAATCGTGACCGTACTTCGGTCGGTACCGTCATCCAACGCGAAGAACGCAGCCAACGCAGCCAACGCGGAGAACGCGGAGAACGCGGAGAACGCGGAGAACGCGGAGAACGCGGAGA
>CALFOM010000132.1 GCA_937919685.1 uncultured Phycisphaera sp. | reverse complement strand
AATTCTGATCGACCAGCGCCTTCTCCAACTCGGACACCATGGCGGACAAACGCTTCACTGGAAGACTGGATGGCGCCACCGACGGCAATGCCAACATTCCAAGAAAACCCAGGATGAGCCCTCCGAGCGTGATGAACTTCACTCGTCGAGACCCTGCGAGATGGACGCTCAAGAGAACCTGCAGCGCGATCACGATTGGAATCGCCATGAGCAACGTGCGACTTCCGGAGAGAATCACGCCGACGACGCAACACACGCCCAGCACCATCGCCCAGTATCGCCCTCGGATCCTCCTCACGGCGATGCCGAACATCAGGCAGGTCGATACCGACGCCCAGACCGCGGTGTTTCCCGTGTGCTTCGAAAACCCACCGGTCATGGTCCACGCCGAGTGCGTCTGGTTGAAATTCTCCATCACCCCGACGTACATCAGGAGCTGAAACACCATCTGCACGGCGGATCCTGCAGCCATCCCGAAGAGAATCGGCCGCCATCGATCCAGAATCGGCCAGGTCGCCGTGATTAGCACGATCGTCCGAAGGACGCCGGCGTTCTCAAACCCTTCCGCCGGATCCGATGACCAACTGATCGCCAGGAGACTCCAGATGGACATGGCGATCCAGGCGACCATCAAGGGCATCCGCAGAAGCGACGGAAGGCACCGCCAGGTCGCGTGAAGACGGAGCACGGCGTACCCGAGAAGGATCACAAGGCCGATCCACGCGGCTACCGGAGTGAGTGGTTGCAGCCCAAACGCCAGACCCGTGATCCAGGCGTGCACGACGTGTCCACGAGGATCCTTCTCACGCCCATATTCGAGCAGTCTTGCCAGGCGCGGATCACTCGCTCGGAGAAGCGGAAAGACCGCCGGTGGTCCATCAATAGGGCGGGCGAATGCCATTCTGGAGATCCTAACACGCTCCTTGACCACGGAATCCGTCGGAATCGTCGAGCAACATGCCGATCTCGTCCAAATCTCTCCCCGCCAAGTTCAATGGCCGATGTTGAGAAATACTCAGAGGAGTTCGGAATGCGCTTGATCGACAGACTTCTCATCAATCCGAACACATGTCTTCGCGACGCACTCGCCGCCATGTCCGACGGCGCCTGCAACGTCCTCTTGTTTGTGGACGACGCCGGCCGGCTCCGGCGAACCGTGACGGATGGCGACCTCCGGCGTGCCCTCCTCGCAGGCCATGATCTTGACGCCGATCTCGGCGTATTACCCGAAAAGGCGCCGAAGATCGCCGAACTCGGTTCTTCGCCGGCGACCGTGCTCGCGTTGATGAACGCCCACGGAATCGATCAAGTCCCCGTCGTTGATGAAAACGGTCTGCCGATCCATCTTCATCTTCGTCGCGAACTCGATCAGCCGGTACTCCTTTCCACGCCTCATCTTGCCGAGCACGAACGAGATTTCGTCGAACAGGCGTTCCGCACCAACTGGATCGCGCCGATCGGCCCGAACGTAGATGCATTCGAGCGAGAACTGGCGGCGAAGGTCGGCATGGGTCACGCCGCGGCCCTCTCCAGTGGTACCGCAGCGATCCACCTCGGCCTGCACCTTCTGGGCGTTGAACCCAGCGATCGAGTGTTCTGCTCTTCGCTCACCTTTGTCGCCACCGCTAATCCGATCAGGTATCTCGGAGCCGAGCCGGTCTTCATCGACTCTGAGCCCGAGACCTGGAACATGTCGCCGGCTGCGCTCTCTCAAGCGCTCGCTGCAGCCGACGCGGAAGGGCGACTGCCGAAGGTGGTCATGCCCGTCGGGTTGTACGGCCAAAGCCCCGACATGGAACCGATCATCGATCTCTGCCGTCGCTACGACGTGCCGATTCTCGAGGATGCCGCCGAGAGCCTCGGGGCTTCGTACCGCGGACGGGCCGCCGGTACCTTCGGTAGGCTCGGGATCTACTCCTTCAACGGAAACAAGATCATCACGACCTCTGGTGGCGGCATGCTGGTCGGGGACGATCCCGACTTGATCGAACGAGCCCGTTTCCTCGCGACCCAATCGCGGGAGCCCGCCGGCCACTACGAACATCGAGAGACGGGCTTCAACTATCGGATGAGCAACATTCTCGCTGGCATCGGACGAGGCCAGCTGGAGGTTCTGGATGAACGAGTCCGCCAACGGCGAGCCGTCTTTCAACGATATGTCGAAGGGCTCGACGGGCTGGCAGGACTCGACTGGATGCCCGAGCCCGCGAGTTTCCATTCGACACGATGGCTGACCGCGATGACCATCGCTTCAAACCGATTCGGAAATGATGCCGACGGTCTGATCAACTGCCTCGCGGACGCCCGAATCGAGGCTCGACGAGTCTGGAAGCCGATGCATCGCCAACCGCTCTTCGACGGCGCCGCCTACTGGCCGCACCATGAAAGAGAATCAGTCTCGGACCGGCTCTTCGAGACCGGAGTCTGCCTCCCCAGTGGGTCGAACCTCGATTTGGCACCGCAGAGCCGGGTAATCGAACGGATCCGGGAGAGTGCCGGGCGGGCTGAGAGGGTCTGGTCCAGCGCAACTCTCTCCCTCTAGCGTGGAGCGAGCACTGGAAGATCCAACCGGCTCGTTTTTTGCCGTTTGCCTGCAAAAAACCACCCCGATCGAGCTCGAACGCCGATGATCCCAATCCATGTGGACCGTCGCCGCCATCCTCTTGGTGTTCATGCTTGCGGTTCTGTTGACGACAGCGCCACTTGACCTCGCGATGGTCGGCACCCTGGTCCTCCTTGTGCTGACCGGCCAGGTCGATGCTTCCGAGGCCTTCCTGGGCTTCTCGAATCCCGCCGTTCTAATGATCGCCGCGCTTTTCGTGGTCGCGAGCGGCCTTCGCCAGACCGGCGCCATCGACCGACTCGCCCCGATACTCATCGGCCGACCGACGAGCGTTCGCGGAACCATCGGTCGCATTTGTCTTCCTGTGGCCGCGCTCTCAGGATTCATGAACACTACCCCGGTGATCGCGATGTTCCTTCCGGTCGCCATGGACCAGTCGCGGCGACTCAAGGTGAGTCCCAGCCGACTTCTGATCCCACTGAGTTTCGCTGGAATACTCGGTGGCCAACTCACCCTGATCGGAACCTCATCCAACCTGCTTGTCGACGGGCTGTACTCGGACCAGATCGCCACGTGGACATCCGAGGGCATCGAGGTCGACCCAGCCTGGATCCTCTCCGACTCTCTGCGATTTCTGGCCGTCGGTGTCGCGGGCGGCGTGACCGCGGTGATCGGCCTCGCCTTTCTGTTTGTCGCAGCACCTTTGATACTGCCCGATCGAGGGTCCGCCAAAAAAGAAGAGGATCCAGAGCGATATGAACTTCGATTCGAAGTCATCGCCGAAGGACCCGTCGCCGGGAAAACGATCGAACAGGCGGGCCTTCGACACCTCCCCGATCTCTTCCTTTCGGGAATCGATCGTGGCACCCGCCATCTTGGCGCCGTCGCAAGAGACGAGCCCCTGGAAGCCGGTGACATCCTCTGCTTCGTCGGGAACACCGTGGGCGTCAGGGAACTTCGTCGAGTCGCCGGAATTCGCCCCGAAGATGCCCAGACGACCAAGGTGGATGCACCGCCGGCGATCCGAACCCTCGTCGAAGCCGTGGTGGCGCCGTCCGCGGCATTCGTTGGTCGGACCGTCCGGGAGAGTCAGTTTCGAACCATCTACAACGCCGCAATTCTCGCGGTCCACCGTCGAGGCTCGAAGGTGAAGGGCAGGATCGGCGACATTCAGATCGAGGCGGGCGACGTTCTCTTGCTCGAGACCAACAAGGGTTTCCTTTCGTCTCATGGTCGTGGGAACGCCTTTTATCTTTCAACCTCGGTCAGCGACGCCCAGTTTCCTCAACACGAGCGGGCCTGGATCTCCATCACCACCCTCGTCGCGATGATCATCTTCCTCGCAACAGGCCTGCTTTCCCCGGTCATCGCGACTTGGCTCGCCGCCATCATGATGGTCGGATTGAAGTGTGTGAATGCCGCCACCGCCCGAAAGTCCATCGACTTCTCAGTGCTTATCACGATCGGCGCCGCCATCGGCGTCGGTGTCGGTGTCTCGAACAGCGGCCTCGGCGAGAAGATCGCCGAGGTCTTCGTGAATGGAGCTTCGGCGGTCGGGGGCGGAGATCATCTCCTTCTCGTGGCCATCGTCCTTGCAACGGCGTTGGTCGCCCAGATCGCGACGAACTACGGCGCTGCGGTGATCCTCTTTCCGATCGCGATCAGTACGGCGATGGGCGTCGGCGCGAGCCCGCTGCCTTTCATTCTCGGCGTGATGGCCGGCGCCGGAAGCAGTTTCCTGACTCCGTTCGCCTATCAGACAAATCTCATGATCTACGGGCCTGGCCGATACCGATTCGGCGACTTTGCACGCTTGGGCGTGCCCCTCCTGCTGATCGTCGTGGTGATCGCCGCGGTCATGATTCCAATGGTCTTTCCATTCCGATAGCAAGGCCGGACAGGCCGAACTCCTCATCTCAGGAAGGACGCTGGAGAGGCGCTCAGCCCTTCCCTAGGATCCCCTGCCCTTCGAGCAGGGTGATCACCATCGCGGCCGACTCCTCCACCGAGCAAGTCGCGGTGTGAACGACGAGCTCCGGCGACTCCGGCATCTCGTAGGGTTGATCGATCCCTGTGAAGCCACGGATCTCTCCGGCTCTCGCCTTCCGATAGAGCCCCTTCGGATCGCGGGATTCCGCCACTTCCAAGGGCACTTCGACATAAACCTCGAAGAACGGCATGGATGCGGATCGATGCATCGCACGCACCTGGTCTCGATCCGCCCGGAACGGGCTCACAAAACTCGCCAGAACGATGATCCCCGCATCCACGAGCAGTCGACAAACCTCGCCGGTCCGTCGGATGTTTTCGCCTCGATCAGCCTCGCTGAATCCGAGATCGCCGTTCAGCCCATGGCGGAGATTATCCCCGTCCAATCGGTAGCAGAGCCGCCCGGCCGCCGCGAGCTGCCGCTCCACCTCGACGGCAACCGTGCTCTTACCGCTGCCCGAGAGCCCCGTGAACCAGACGGTCCCGGCAACCTGTCCGAGTTGGCGTTCTCGGGTCGATCGATCGACTGATCCGGAGTGCCAGACGACGTTATCGCTCGTCGAGGATTCTGATGAAGATTCCGCCATTTTCTCGTTCCTTTCCATCTGACTGATCCAAGGGTGCGACCTCACTGGAACTCTTCGTCCATTCCCTCGCAAGCCTGCTAGTCTTCGTCTTCTTATGACCGCCGCCCACGACCAACTCTCCCATCTCCAGTCGCTTGAAGCGGAGTCGATCGACATCATCCGCGAAGTCGCCTCGAGCTTCCAGCGACCAGTGATGATGTACTCGATCGGCAAGGACTCGAGCGTCATGCTCCACTTGGCCCGGAAGGCGTTCCATCCGGGCCCGATCCCCTTTCCGATGCTTCACATCGATACCACTTGGAAGTTTCGCGAGATGATCGCTTTCCGAGATCGGATCGCGAAAGAATTGGGGCTGGATCTCATTGTCCATTCGAACCCCGAAGGAATCGCCCAGGGAATGAGCCCCTTCGAACATGGCAGTCGGGTCTACACCGACGTCATGAAGACGCAGGCCCTCAAACAGGCGCTCTCCGCAGGCCGATTCGACTGTGCCATCGGCGGCGCAAGACGCGACGAGGAGAAGAGCCGGGCGAAAGAACGAATCTTCAGTTTCCGAGATCGAAATCATCGATGGGACCCAAAGACCCAGCGACCCGAGCTCTGGAACCTCTGGAACACCCGGATCGGACCGGGCGAGAGCGTGAGGGCCTTCCCGCTCTCAAATTGGACCGAACTCGACATCTGGACCTACATCCACCTCGAGAAGATCGACGTGGTGCCGCTTTATCTTGCCGCGGAACGGCCGGTCGTCGAGCGGGACGGCACCCTCATCATGGTCGACGACGACCGGATCCCGTTGGAAGCCGGAGAAATCCCAGAGATGAAGAAGGTGCGATTCAGGACCCTCGGCTGCTACCCGCTCACTGGCGCCGTCGAAAGTGAAGCCGCGACGTTGGCCGAAGTCATCACCGAAATGCTCATCGCCCGGACCAGCGAGCGACAGGGCCGAGTGATCGACCACGACGGCGACGGCAGCATGGAAGACAAGAAGAAGGAGGGATATTTCTGATGGACCCTCGCTTCGACGCCAATACCGAAACCATCGACCAGTACCTGCTTCGACACGAGCGGAAGCAGTTGCTTCGCTTTCTCACCTGCGGCAGCGTCGATGACGGGAAGAGCACCCTCATCGGTCGACTCCTCCACGACACCAAGGGGATCTACGAAGATCAACTCGCCGCCGTCGAAGGCGCGTCGAAGAAGTACGGAACCCAGGCCGGTCAGACTGATCTTGCCCTGCTCGTCGACGGACTCCGTAGTGAACGCGAACAGGGCATCACCATCGACGTCGCCTATCGATACTTCTCGACGGAGCATCGAAAATTCATCGTGGCCGATACGCCTGGGCATGAGCAGTACACCCGGAACATGGCCACCGGCGCCAGCACCTGCGACCTTGCAGTCCTGCTGGTCGATGCCCGACACGGCGTGAGCGTGCAGACCCGACGACACGGCGTGATCACCTCGCTTCTGGGCATTCCCAAGATCATCGTCGCCATCAACAAGATGGACATCGTCGACTGGGATCAGTCCGTCTACGACCGGATCAAGGCGGATTTCGAAGCGTTCTCCTCGAAACTCCCCCTTCGAGACCAGACCTTCGTGCCAATGTCGGCCCTCGAAGGCGACTACGTTGCCGAACGCTCCGACAAGGCACCGTGGTACGACGGTCCGTGCCTGCTCGAGCTTCTCGAGACGCTCGACATCGGAACCGACGAACAGGAGACACCGTTCAGGCTTCCCGTGAACCACGTCATTCGACCGGACCTCGACTTTCGCGGCTTCGGCGGCCGGATCGAATCCGGCATCGTCCGTCCGGGGGATCGGATCGCCGTCCTTCCGGCGGGAACCGAAAGCACCGTCTCCCGGATCTCGACCTTTGACGGCGATCTTGAACTGGCGGGCGCCCCGAGAAGCGTGGCGATCGTGCTTGAAGACGAGATCGATGCCAGTCGCGGCGACATGATCGTCGCCCTGAAGGATCAACCGATGGTGGCCGATCGAGTGACCGCCGATCTGGTCTGGATGCATGAAGAACCACTGAAACCCGGACGGGAGTTCATTCTCCGCCACGGAACGAGAGTCACGCCCTGCCGAGTCCGACGAATCATCCATCGTCTCGACATCGATACCCTCGAATCGATGCCCTGCGACGGGCTCGGCTTGAACGAGATCGGACGAGTCGAGCTCGAAACCGATGTCCCCTTGGTTTTCGACCCGTACGAGCAGGTTCGAGGAACCGGGAGCTTGATTCTGATCGATCGAATCGGGAACTGGACCATGGCGGCCGGCATGATTCGAGGCAAGTCCTCGGACCTGCGATGGACCGCCGCCCCGCGCTCCGGAGCCGATCGGCACGGCGATGAGGGACTGGTCACGCCCCAAGAACGCGAGACCCGATTCGGGCAGAAGCCCGTCACGATCCTGCTGACCGGACTCGCCGGAAGTGGCAAGACCCGGATCGCCGCGATGCTCGAAAGAGCCCTGTTCGACCTCGGCCGTGTTGCGATCCGCTTCGACGGGACCACCATGCGACAGGGATTGAACCGAGACCTCGGTTTCTCCGCCGAAGACCGATCTGAGAATCTTCGCCGCTCCATGGAGACCGCGAAACTCCTGAACGACGACGGCATCATCTGCCTGGCGGCGTTTGTGGCACCAAGGTCGACGACTCGAGAGAAGGCGGCAACGCTGGTCGGCTCCGACCGCTTCCTAGTCGTCCATTGCGCCGCCCCTCTGGACTATTGCCAGAAACTGGATCCGACGGGACTCTACGCCGATGCCACAGCCCGATCGCTTGAGGGCATCCCTGGAATCTCCTTCGACTACGAGACGCCGGAGAATCCGGACCTGAGCCTTCCCAGCCATCAGATCGATCCAGAGGAGAGCGTGAACCGAATCCTCGCCCTGCTCAACGAGCGAGGCTTCCTCCGCTGACCTCCTGGGGCGCGGATTCCGCGCCGCAGATCCTGAAAATCATCCCCACCTCTCGATCACGATTTGATCGGGGGTCGTATCATCTCTGGCCATGGCATCGGTCTGCTTCTATTTTCAGGTTCATCAGCCCTTCCGACTTCGCCGGTACTCCGTCTTCGATACGGATCCGTTTTACTTCGACGAGACGTCGAACCGCGAAATCATGGAGAAGGTGGCCAACAAGTGCTATCGACCGGCCACCGCGAAGATCCTCGACCTCGTCAAGCGACACGAGGGTCGTTTTCGCGTGAGCTATGCGATCAGCGGAGTCTGTCTCGAACAATTCGAGAAATGGGCTCCGGACGTGATCGACATGTTCAAAGAATTGGCCGACACGGGCGCCTGCGAATTCATCGGCGAGACCAGTCATCACTCCCCGAGTTTCCTGTTTAGCCGGGATGAGTTCGATCTTCAGGTGGACGCGCATCGGGACAAGGTCAAGGAACTCTTCGGACAGACCCCTTCGATCTTCCGAAACACCGAGTTGATGTACCACAATGATCTCGCCTGGCACATCGCACAACGTGGTGAGCACCGCGCGATCCTCTGCGAGGGCGTCGATCGTCTTCTTAAATTCCGCTCGCCGAACTACTGCTATGTCCCCCCTCGATTCGAGGGCCAGCCGGAAGCTCTAGACAAGCGACCAGTCCGCCTGCTGCTGAAGAACTACAGCCTCTCAGACGACATCGCGTTCCGATTCGGCAACCGCGATTGGAAAGAGTTTCCGCTGAGCGCCGAGAAGTTCGCCAAATGGGTGAACGACATCAACGGCGACGGAAATTGCTGCAACCTCTTCATGGACTACGAGACTCTTGGCGAACATCAGTGGGCCGACACGGGGATCTTCGAGTTTCTAGATGCGCTCCCCGAGAAGATCTATGACGTGAACCCCGGCCAGAACGACTTTCTGACGCCTTCTCAGGTCTTGGATTCCTTCGATCCCGTCGGCGAGTATTCGGCGCCCAACTGGGTGAGTTGGGCGGACACCGAACGCGACCTTTCCGCTTGGCTCGGGAATCCGCTCCAAGACAACGCCGTCGAGGAGCTCTACGCCGTTCGGGATGCCGTCTACGCGAGGAATGAAAACCCTCGAAACGAAAGCGACGAACATGTCCTTGAGGACTGGCGAAAGCTCACCACAAGCGACCATGTCTACTACATGTGCACCAAGAATTGGTCGGACGGAAACGTCCACAAGTATTTCAGCCCGTATGACAGTCCGTACGACGCGTACATCAACTTCATGAACGTGCTGGACAACGTCAAGCAACGAGTCGAAGACTGACGGTGATCGCCCGCGGCCGATCTGGCTCGGATCAGCTTCATTCCAGCGAAGAATTCACTCGGGCGGAAGTTCGAGCTGCTTCGCTTCCTGTTCAAACAGTTCCACGATGTATTCTCGCACTGCGGATCCCGCCCGAACGAGGGATTCGTTCCCGGACGACGTCGCTACCGTGATCGGTCGTGACGACGGCGTGTCGGCGAAGCGAGCGAGGCACACGAGTATCGCGGCGGGATCACCCGAGTCGAGCACGATCTCGACGAATGGATCCACGAATTCCAAGCTACTCTTGGGAATCACGGCGAGGAACCACGCTTGCGACGCCGGCGACATTTCCCTGAAGGCGTTGAGCACCGCTTCGTAGACGCTGCGCTTCTCCTGCTGCGACGCCCTCTCATCCGACACTTCGATATTCGATATCAGAAGCCTGCCGAAAAACGTCGCCAGTGCTTTCAGCTCCTCGACCGTCCTGGGCACCGGAAGTCTCGATTCGAGGTTCTCGTCGGATCCCTCGCCCGCCAGACGCTTGAACGACTGCTTGATAATAAAGAACGGTGGCGAGTTCTTCTCACGGCCGAAGAGCCTTGGCGTGAGTTCCAACGCGCTCCGAGCCCTAAAGTTATTCGCGACTCGGATCGCAAGTCCCCCGCCGAAGAGCGCGCCTTGGTCGAGGATCGAGGCCATCCAGGTCGCGGAAAGATCGACGGAGAAGGTCATCGACTGCTGCGCTGGAAGTTGCAGACGTCGTTGAATCGACACCACCAATTGCTTGCTCGCCCCTTCCATCCCGGGAATGGTCACGTCGATTGGCGACATGGCGATTCTCGGTGACAGTGGCCCACCAGGTTCGATCGCGAGGTCGATCCCGGAGAGATTCGTGATCTTGACGTCGATAATCACCGGTTCGTATGGTTCAAAACGAAGTGCTCTTGGTTGGACTTCCAGAGCGATCACGCCCCGTTCGCCATCCCGAATCGCCATTCCGACCGCTTGGGGGAGCGTTGCATCAATCGCTGCTTGCACCTCTTTCCCTGAGGGCGGGGGCGGCACGTCGCTCTTGAGGATCTTGGAGAGCCGGCTCCGGCACCACAGTCCGATCAATTCGCCAGGTCTTCCGTAGTAGACGTCGCGATAGCCTCGAGCCGCCTCCTGTGTCCGTCCAGCGAGCTCATCAATCAAGGCGATGCCGGCGGCGGCATACACCGAGACCCCCTCGCTCGGCGAAAGCAAGAGCCGTGCTTCATCGAACCGTTTCTCAGAAATCGCCGACCAGCCCTCGATGATGAGACCCTGGTCGCGATTCAGCGAGCCGAACTCGATCGCCACCTCGAGAAGCTTCTTGAGCGAAGCCCGAGGTACGTCCCCGTCTTTGGGAGCTGGCGGAGACCATCCGAACCATGCCCGCGCCCAAGCTTCATCCGCCCAGAGGGCTGCTCGCTGCGAAAGAAGAAAATTCTGAGCCGCGGTGATCTGCTTCTGCGTTTCCTGGCGGTCCTGCTCACTCGACTCGCTCTCGTTCGCGTCGAGTTCCTCACCGCGACGCTCGAGGTCCGTTCGTTTGCTCGCGTTCATGGAAAGCGCGAAGTCGAACGCTTTAAACAGGGTCTCAATCGCCTCGCTCCGCGCATTTCCCGTGTCCTGCTGGGCGATGATGACGGCTTGGAGCAGCGCCAGAGCCGGCGGCGGCGGGTACACCATCGCGTCCAACTGATCACGCTGATCCGCCGTGAACTCGTTCTGATGCGCCAGTAACTCCTTGGTACTCCGCGTGATCAACTTGCTGCGGGCGGTGATCCGCGAGAGAGCCGCTTCCGGTTTCCCCTCGCCCCACAATGCCAAGGACTCGTCCGTGACGAGGGGCAGGAAGACCTCCTGGGTTCGACCGGTCAGCAGAATTGCCGAGTTCAGGACCTCCGATGCGGCGGCGTAAGCCCCATGCTGCAAGGCAAGCGAAGCCAGCGATCTCGCCATCGCCCCGTTCCGCGGGTCCGCGGTGAACGCCGCCGCGAGCAACTCCGCATTCGCCGCCGGACTCTGAAACTCGCCGCCGAACATCTCTAAGGCCTGCTCCATGGCTTCCGGAAAGGCTGGGTCGAGCGTGATGGCTTCCGCCAACCATCGCGATGCGGCATCGAATCGACCCGACATCGTCTCGAATCTCGACAGATCCAACGCGATACGGGCGGCTGCCGGCGCCCCGAGACGTTTGATATTCTCGGGTTGCAGCAACACCTCGCAGGCGTCAATCCGTTCCTGCACCGTCGCTCTCGACTCGATCCGGTCGACCAGAAGGAGAAGGCGAACAACCTCATCGGCTGGATCGAGTCGCGTCAATGCTTCGATCGATTCACGCTTCATCACTTCCGCGGCGGGAATGTCCTTGGCCAGACTGGTAGAGAGTTCCAGCATCCATCGCCAGGCCGGAATCGAATCGGGATCGACGCGTACGCCTGCGATCGCCAGTTCCAAGGCCATTTTTACCTCGGCGATCGAAACCGTCGTCTTTGACTGAAGCATGCTGGAGGAGAACGAGGCGAAACTCGATGCCAGACGGCGTTGACTCCAAGCCTCGAGCTCCGAGGACTTGACCTCCTGCCCCTGAGCCAATGCCGTGGAATGCCCCAGGCCGCAGAACATCATCACGATGCCCACGGACCGCGCAATTCGACGGGGAAACCCTCTTTTCGGACGCCAGAATGCTCTGAAATCCACTGGCGATGACGATCCGTGCATCGGATCAACTCGACCCGGGAGCCACCCCGGAGCCTCCTCTCCGCCATTGCGAGGGAGAGTCTGGCATCGGTTTGAGTCAGCCCGAGAGCCTTCAACGCTATGAGGATGGATTTTCATCAAGGACAAGTGTATCCACCCATGTGCTCTCTCCGTTGACGCTCGCGCTGGAAGTGCGGTACCGTCCCGTGTCCCGAACCACGGTCCTGTTCCGATGGTTCGATCTCAGACTGGCCCCAGATCGTTGGAGTCAGAACGAACCCCCGTTCCGCTCCTGGCGGAATGAGACCGGAATTCCGATGCGGCTGGCACTGCGAATCGCGGCATTTGTTCTTCCCTCGGCCTTGGCGACCATGGCGATCGGCCAGACGACCCTCCCTCAGGACATCGTCGGTTCGACCCGCCCGCTTTCCAGTCAACAACGGTCGGCTGTCGAGGAATTCGCCACCGACCAGATGAACGAGATGGCGAACGGTGATCCGACAGAGGTCGTTGCCGCGAGGAACACACTCGTCCAGACCGCAAGACGAGCCGGTGTCACGGGTGTCTTCCTCCGCGCCTACTCCGACGCGATCCTTCCGCAGGCGACGTCCATCCTGGGTGCCGCCGAACCGATGCGAGCCGAGAACACACTCCGTGTCCTCGCGTTTCTCCGCACGCCCGAATCCTTGGGCATCCTCGTCTCCTCGGCGGACCCGTTGAAGATCGGCGATGAGGGCCGCCGTCTCGTCGCCGCCGGACTCTTGAAAGTGGCCGTCGAAGGTGGTGCCGGATCCGGACTCGATTCAGCGGTGCTCACCTCGACCGCTCGGACCATCGCCGAGAACCTCGATCAAGACACCAGTTGGATCGTCGTCCTCGAGGAACTTCGTGCATTGAACGCGATTGCCCTGTCCTCTTCACTGACGAAAGAAAATCAGAACGAAATCCGGGGCATCCAATTCGGCGCCTTCCAGCAACTCTCGACCAGAATCGAAGAGTCTGCCGAACCGAGCGAACTCATCCAGGCCGTGTATCGGGCGATGCTCGGACTGCGAGAAAAACTGCTCGGCAACAGCAATTCGGGAGATGTCAGCAACAAGGAGATCGCCAACACCCTCCGCATGATGCTGAAAAACGTCGCCGATGCCGCGATCAAGCAGTGGAGCGGTCTACAAACGAATCGACGAAGCTTCATGGCCTATGAAGGCGTGCTCCGAGTCGGCTCACAGTTGCTTTCGCTTCTCGACGGACGGCCGGACCCAAAGGCGGAAGCCCTACGGGAAGGCATCGAGAAGGGAAGAACCGAACTCGCCGCGGCGGTGAGGAACTTCCAGTCCTGATTGGCCTCTCCACCCTTTGGCTCATGCGGCTCATGCGGCTCATG
>CALFOM010000131.1 GCA_937919685.1 uncultured Phycisphaera sp. | reverse complement strand
TGTTGTCGGTGGCGGTCGGTCACGAAGGTGATCCGAAACGCAATCCCGAGCCTTCCATTCCTGGCGAGATCATTCTTGCTTCTACGAATGGGCTCGGATCCTTCTGGGGCGACGCAGGGATGGGTGTTGTTTTCGCGGCACAGATCCCCGTCAACATCCTCGGCGGATCCGGAAACGGATCGGACCTCTGGCATCATGTCTCCGCGTCGGGCCGAGAGTACGGAATCGTCACGACACGGGAGTCGGTCGCCTGGGTCGAGGTGACGAATCCCAACGATCCCGTGGTCGTCCACATTCACCAGCGAGGGGGCACGTCCTCGTTATGGGGTGATGTGAAGACGATCGGAGAGCATGCCTACGTCGACGGAGAAGCGGGGGGAACGTTGGTCTTCGACATGTCGTCGATCGATTCCGGCATCGTGGATTTTCTTGGTGACGTGGGAGAGGGATCCGCTCACAACCTCGTGGTCTGCGAGGAGCTTGGGATACTCGCTCGTTGCGGATCCAATTTTCGCATGTACAGCGTGGCCGATGACCCCGCAGTTCCGGTGCTGATCGGCGCCCGCCCGGATCGCTACGTGCATGATGCGACCTTGCTGGTCTACCCCGACTCCGGGCCCGACGCGGATCATCATGGCCACCTGATTGGGTTCTTGAACGACGGATTCAACAACGGCGGTACCGACACCGGTATCTCTATCGTCGATTTTGGAACTCCAGAAAACCTTGATCCGTCGGGCGTGCTTCTTTCGAGGATCACCTGGCCGAACGCCGGATACAGCCACCAGTGCTCGCCGAACGCCGATCTCACGTGGCTCTATTCCAACGACGAGACCAGCAATCACTCCACCTGGCAGTGCATCGACATCTCGGATCTGGACGCGCCGCTGCTCGGTGAAAATCAAAGCAACGGGCAAGTCTCGAACAACCACAACTGCTTTTTCATGGGCGGAAAACTCTTCGCCGCGAATTACAAGACCGGGCTTCGAGTGCTCGAGGCCAATGGCAATCTGCTCGAAGAAGTCGCCTCGTTTGATACCTATCCGGAGTCGGACACGACCGGCTATCAAGGGTGTTGGGGTGTTGATCCCTTCCTGCCCTCGGGGACGATCCTGCTGAGTGACATGCAGTACGGGTTGTTCGTGGTCCGGCTTGAAGACGAGCCGACGAATTTCTTGTATCCGGATGGCCTCCCGGAACTCGTCGGATCTGAAGGTGCCACGATTCGTCTCGAGATCCAGGGGATCGAGGCGTCGAGCGTGACCATGGAGTATCAGTTCCAGAGCGGTGCCGCAGGCGTGGTCGTCGCCGAGCAATCGGAGGTTTTCAACGAATTCAGCCTTCAGATACCGGAATCAGTGCAGTGTCCGGACGAAGTCACCTTCAATTTTACCGCAGAGACCATGGCGGGCGAATCACTGATCGATCCCAACGGCCCGTTCGACGCGATGGTGGCCGACGAACTGCGCATCATGGAATCACAGGATGGGGAGTCGGATGACGGATGGTCCTTCTCACTTCGATCGGACGATGCCCGCTCCGGGATGTGGACCCGGCGGCTACCCGGAATCGATGACGCCTACGGACCGATGAGCGGCTGGGCTGGTGAGGGGAGCTGTTTCATGACCGGCAACGGTGATGAGGATGTGGACGCGGGTGTCACGACGTTGGAATCACCATTGATGGATCCGTTCGGAATGATCCGGCCCACGATTCGGTATCGCCGTTGGCTTCAATCGGAGAACGTGATCGCGGCAGAAGATCGATTCGAAATTGAAATGTCGCACGACGACGGAACGACCTGGCAGTTGGTCGATCTGGCTACGTTTGGCACTTCGGAGTGGGTCGAGGTCGATCTGCCCCTTTCTGGACCGTCGCTGGCTTCGCCGGTCCGGCTCCGATTCTCGGTTCGCGACCTCGGCGAGGATTCGACGGTCGTCGCCGCAGTGGATCAGCTGGAGTTGCTCGACTGGGGATGTGCCGGCGTCGTGCCGGGCGATTTGAACGGCGATGAGCGCGTTGACGGGGTCGACTTCGGGCAGTTTCTCGTGTCATGGGGGGAGACCGAGTCCCCGGCGGATTTCAATTTCGACGGGCTGGTCGACGGCATCGATCTCGGCATACTCCTTTTGAACTGGACATTCTGAGCGTTCGCCGGGTGGCATGGCGATCGGAACGGGCACTGTGGGGTTGATTCTGGATCGTGAGCCCTTTGGGGTACGCGATCGAATTCCTGACCTTCCGCTCGGAAGTACTGGACCTCGGCATCAAAAACGGTGATCATGACGGCACAGTTCCCCAAAACAGGGGTCTGCGTTCATCGTTCTGGAGCCACACGCTGATGTCCGAAGCGTCGACTGAGGACGGCCGAGCGAGTTTCGCGAACTTCCGGCGGCGATCGTCGGTAGATCAGACATGAATTCCGATACCGATCCAGGTATCGACTCCGGCTCGCGTGGCCGGGGCGATGGAGCGCGTGAATGAAGAGCAGCCGGTGGCCAAACGAGGTTCATGCGGGTTTCCGAGCCGGAGGGTTGGGCGTGATTCTCGATTTTCGCACGATTTGCATGAGTGGCATGAATGGCATGAATGGCATGATTTGCATGATCGGCGCGCTCTGCCTTTTCTCCGGTCTTCAAGGCTGCCATGTTGCCGAGCCGGCGACCACGGGCGGTTTAGAGACGTCGAAGCCCATGGAACAGGCAACACAGGAAAAGCAGGAAACGCAGGCAACACCGGTCGTCGCGTTGAAAGCGTTCGAACTGCCGATCGCCGGAACGAGTGTCACCATGGCAATGCAGCCGATCACTCCCGGTAGAGGTGCCGACGCGTTCTATGTCTCCACCACGGAAGCGACCTGGGACCTCTACGACGCATTCATCTTCAATCTCGATACCGATGCCGGCGACAGCACACCCGACTCAGATGGTGTGACTCGGCCGAGCAAGCCGTATGTCCTCGCGGATCGCGGGTACGGGCACGCCGACTACGCGCTCCTGAGCGCGAGCCCCGCCGCAGTCAAACAGTTCCTGGAGTGGCTGAGTGTCAAGAGCGGTCGATCGATCCGGATCCCGACCGAAACTGAGATGCACTACCTTCTTTCTTCCAGCGGAATCGATGGTGACGAGGCGAGGCTCGATCACGGCTGGTTCGAGGAAAACTCGGAGTACTC
The DNA here is from genome assembly GCA_937919685.1 of uncultured Phycisphaera sp. GTDB lineage: Bacteria > Planctomycetota > Phycisphaerae > Phycisphaerales > SM1A02 > UBA12014. The sequence continues at coordinate 11,210 of CALFOM010000131.1, read as the reverse complement.
GACCCAGGCGGTCGGCTCGAAGCCTGTCGATGAGAATGGGCTGCATGACATCTGGGGCAACGTCAGTGAGTATGCGGTTGCGCCCGATGGAACCTATGTCGCGATGGGTGGTTCATTTAAGGACCTTGTGGCCGATGTGGCTCTCAACTATCGCATGCCGTTCACCGTCGACTGGAACGCGGACGACCCGCAGATCCCCAAGAGTCCGTGGTGGCTCGCTTCCAACGACTGGGTCGGTGTCCGGCTCGTCTGTGATCCCTGATTCCGATTCAATCATCCCGGCCCTCTCGTATTCGTTGCAACGACCTTTCTGAGACGGCGACCTGACTGGAGATCCCCATATGACCAATACAAATTCTGATGACCAGATCACGACCCAAGGCTCCGCCGCTGGCGGAGTTGCCCGACGCGACTTCGTCAAGGTTGCCGCCGCGGTCGGCGCCACCAGCTCGATCGCTGGATTGGCCATGCCCGTCTGGGGTGCGACGCCGGCCGGCGACCGGCTCAAAGTCGGATTGGTCGGCTGTGGTGGGCGTGGCACTGGTGCGGCCAATCAGGCGATCAACGCCGATCCGGGCGTCATGCTTTGGGCCATGGGTGACGTCTACGAGGATCGCCTCAAGAACAGTTACAACGGCCTCAAGAATGAGCACGGGACGCGGGTGATGGTGGATCAAGAACGACAATTCGTCGGCTTCGATGCGATCGACAAGGTCCTCGAAAGTGGCGTGGACGTGGTGATTCTGGCGACGCCTCCAGGTTTTCGGCCGGATCATCTGGAGAAAGCGGTCACGGCGAAGAAGCACGTCTTCTGCGAAAAGCCGATGGCGACTGACATGCCCGGACTCCGTCGCGTCATGGAGACGGCGAAGAAGGCCAAGAGCCAAGGGACCCAACTCATGTCCGGGTTCTGCTGGCGGTATTCGATGCCTGAACGTGCCATGTACGGCGAGATCAACGATGGGGCGCTCGGCGAAATTGAGTCGATTCATTCGACCTATCACACCGGTCCCCTCGGAACCCTGGCCCGGACGCCGGAAATGACCGACATGGACTTTCAACTGCGCAACTGGCAGCATCAGAACTGGCTCTCTGGCGACATCATCGCGGAGCAGGCGGTCCACAGCATCGACAAGATGAACTGGGCGATGGGCAACAAGCCGCCGGTGAAGGCCACCGCATTGGCAGGACGAGGACTTCGCGAAGGACCGGAACGCGGGGACATCTTCGACCACTTCGCGGTGATCTACGAGTGGGACAACGGTGCTCGCGGATTTCTCACGTGCCGCCAGGTCGCCAACTGCTCGAACGACAACACCGACTGGATCGCTGGCAGCAAGGGGATCGGCTACGTGAACGGATGGGCGCCCAGGCAGTCGAATCTCAAGTTCAACGACGGCGCGACGACGTTTCGGTTCAAGGGTGAGACGCCCAACATGTATCAGACCGAACACAACGAACTCTTCAAGGCGATTCGAGACGGGGAATTGGTCAATGACGGTGATTGGATGACGCAGTCGGTTGCGATGGCCCTCTTGGGTCGCGAGGCCGGGTACAGCGGGCGGACCATCACCTGGGAGGAGATCATGAATTCCCAGAACGAAATCGTTCCCGCAGATCCAAAGTTCGGTCCCCGTCCGCCGATCGTGATCCCGCAGCCGGGGGTTTATAAGTTCAGTTGATCCGCCGAGGCGATCAAATTCTCGACCCGACGATGACGTCGGACTCCCTGTGGAGCGTTGATGATTCAAGTTCTATTCCTGCTGGTTGCCGCGTTCTCCATGGGTGGTGGGCCATCGACGTCGCAGGACGGCGTCAGGGCCTTGCAGAAGGATGCTTCGGAGCGATCCATGAAGAAGGCCGTGAAGATCGAGATGGTCAAGGACGGTGAGACGCTGGAGGCGAAGTTCCGGCTCCTCAAGGAACTGGGATTCGACGGGGTCGAATTGCCGAGCCCGAACTCCTGGACGGTCGACGAGGTTGTCGCGGCGTCGAAGGCGGCCGGCCTCCCGGTGCATGGCGTGGTCTGCAGCGAACACTGGGCGAGTCCGTTGAACCACGCTGATCCGGCAGTGCGTGGGAAGTGCGTCGAGGCGATCCGCGAGGCGATCCGGGATGCGAAGGCCTACGGTGCGACCTCGGTACTCGTGGTGCCGGCAGTGGTCCGAAAAGGCATGTCTTACGACGAGGCCTGGAAACTCAGTCGTGCCGAGATTCTCAAGGTGGTCCCGGATGCCGAGGCCGCCGGAATCGACATCGCCTTCGAGAACGTCTGGAACAATTTTCTGCTCAGCCCGCGTGAAGCCGCCGAGTTCGTGGACTCCTTCGAGAGCCCGCGGGTGGGCTGGTATCTCGACGTCGGCAACCTCGTGGCCTACGGCTGGCCGGAACAGTGGATCCGGATCCTCGGGCCTCGGGTCATGAAAGTCGACGTCAAAGAATACAGCCGCGAGAAGCTCGACAAGGAAGGTCGTTGGGCTGGATTTGACGTGGGTCTCCTTGAAGGCGACTGCGACTGGCCTGCGGTGATGAAGGCGCTTGACGAGATCGGATATCAGGGCTGGCTCACCGCGGAAATCGACGGTGGGGATCGCGCCTGGCTGACCGATGTGGCAGAGAGAATGGACCGAATCAGAGATGCTGGAAACTGAATTTCTTCGGAGCGGCAAGCCCGGCTTCCGAATCACCTTCGACTGGGAGTCTCCCCGATGACTGACAAGAGCCTCGATCGCCGTGACTTCGTCCGTTCCGTGGGAATGGTCGCCGCGATGCCGGCAATTGTTTCCGCAGCCCCATCGATTCTTGGCGCGATGTCTCGCCGGGAAGAGGAGATCACGATTGGTCTCATCGGATGCGGTGGGCGCGGCACCGGTGCCGCGGTGAACGCGCTCGAAGCCGGCCCGAACGTCAAGATCCATGCGATGGGCGACCTCTTCGTGGATCGGCTCAACAGCAGCCGCGACAACCTTATGAAGCATGATGGTGCGAGGGTGGACGTTCCCGAATCGAGGCAGTTCGTTGGCTTCGACGCCTTCCAAGCCGTGATCGGAACCGATTGCGACATGGTGATCCTCGCCACGCCGCCGGGCTTCCGACCGCAGCACTTTGAAGCCGCCGTCGCCGGTGGTAAGCACGTCTTCATGGAGAAGCCGGTGGCAGTGGATGCGACCGGCATCCGGAAGGTCATGGAGGGTGCGGCTGCCGCGAAGGCCAAAAAACTCTCGGTGGTCTCGGGAACGCAGCGTCGACATGAGCAATGCTATCTGCAGGCGATGGAACGACTCCATCGCGGTGACATCGGCACGCTCCTGGCCGCCCGTTGCTACTGGAACATGGGTGGACTCTGGAACGTTGACGCGACTGAAGATCGGTCCGACATGGAGAATCAGATTCGCAACTGGCTCTACTTCACCTGGCTCTCCGGGGATCACATCGTCGAGCAGCATGTTCACAACCTTGATGCGATCAACTGGGCCTTCCAGTCGCCGCCGGAGAGGGTCTTCGGCGTCGGAGGTCGTCAGGCAAGAACCAACGATCAGTACGGTCACATCTTCGATCACTTCGGTCTTGAGTACGGATATCCCGACGACCGGTTCGCGATGAGCATGTGTCGGCAGCAGGTTGGCACCGACGGCCGCGTCGAAGAGATCATCACCGGCTCCGAAGGAACGGCCAATCTGAGTTCCGGCCGGGCCCAACTCACCGGTGCGAATGCGTGGCGATTCAAAGGGCCGCAGCAGAATCCTTACGTGCAGGAGCACATGGATCTGCAGGCGTCGATTCGAGGGAGCGGGCCGTATCTCAACGAAGGCCAGCGGATCGCGGAGAGCACACTCACCGCGATCATGGGTCGAGAGGCCGCGTACACCGGCAAGGTCATCACCTTCGAGGACGCACTCAACAGCGACCAAGATCTGATGCCCGAGGTCATGGAGTTCGCGGAGATGGCCAACCCACCGGTTCCGGTACCCGGAAAGACCCGGATGAATCGATCTGACGACGCCCGCCGCGGCGAAGGTTGAGCGAAGACCAATAAAGGAACCCGCACGCATGTCGAACATCAAACGACGTACCTTCATCTCGACCGCAGGGGCCGCCACGGTCGCGGGTCTGGCGACCGGACTCGCAGGTGCCGCAGATCTAAAAAACGGGACGGGTGCGGAGCCTGGAGCGACTTTCAACCTGAAGTACGCGCCGCACTTCGGCATGTTCGACGCGATCTCCGGCGGTGATCATCTTGAGCAACTTCGTTTCGCCAGCGAGCAGGGGTTTCGGGCGTGGGAGGACAACGGCATGCCGGGCCGCTCCGACGAGGAGCAGAAACGCATCGGCGATGAGATGAAACGTCTGGAGATCGAGATGGGCGTCTTTGTCGCCGAAGGTAACTTCGGCGAGGAGACCTTCGTCAAGCGCGACCAGGCGATGACTGCGCAGCTGGAGGCGAAGATGAAGAAGGCGGTCGAGATCGCCAAGCGTTGCGGCGCTCGCTGGATGACCGTGGTCCCCGGTCGATACAGCCTGTCCAATGCGTGGGACTTCCAGACTGCCAACGTGATCGAGAATCTCAAGCGATGCGCCGCGATTCTTGAGCCCCATGATCTGGTGATGGTGCTCGAACCGCTGAACCGCCGTGATCATTCCGGATTGTTCCTGACCGAAGTGCCCCAGGCCTTCATGATCTGCGAAGCGGTCGGAAGCCCGAGTTGCAAGATCCTTGATGACCTCTATCACCAGCAGATCACCGAGGGGAACCTCATTCCCTATATGGATCAAGCCTGGAGCGAGATCGCCTACTTCCAGGTCGGCGACAATCCCGGGCGTCGCGAGCCGACCACCGGAGAGATCGATTTTCGCAACGTGTTTCGTCACATTCATCAGCGTGGCTTCAAGGGCATCGTGGGCATGGAGCACGGCCTGAGCCTCGGTGGCAAGGACGGCGTCACTCGGCTGATCGAGGCATATCGCGAATGCGACGAATTCCGAACCTGAATCGACGCATTGCCCATCTCGGACTCGCGGCCGCCGGGGCGATGGCGTGGTCTTCATTCGCGATCGCCGAGGTCCGCGTGGTGGACCGCCGAATCGTCATGGGGGGTGCCGCGACGATCCAGGTCTACGCGGAGAGCGAGGCCTCCGGGCAGGTCGCGACTCGTGCCGCGTTCGAACGAATGGCGGCGGTCGAGGCGGCGCTCAGTGACTACCGTCCGAAAAGCGAGTCGAGGCGGCTTGTGGAGATCGTCGACGAGGACGTCTCGGTATCCCACGATCTCGCTGCTGCGATCGGAATGTCGCAACGATGGCATCAGCAGAGTGGTGGCGCCTTCGATCCCACCATCGGCCCGCTGACCTCGCTCTGGAGAACCGCCCGACGCGATAACCGGCGTCCTTCGCAGGCGAGCGTCTCGTTCGCCGCCGATGCGGTCGGCTTCGAGAAACTCACCTTCGATCCGGCCGCTCGTACGGTCCGCTGCCGAACCGCCGCGATGCAGTTGGACTTCGGGGGGATCGGGAAGGGAATGGCCGCCGATGCTGCGATGGAGGTTCTCCGTTCACATGGCCTGAACCGGGCGTTGATCGAGGTCGGCGGTGATCTGGTCGCGGGTGATCCTCCGCCTGGCACCGACGGATGGCGGGTTCGAATTCGGACCATCGAGGCGGACGATTCCGAGACCATCCTGCTCGCCAACGCCGCGGTGGCGACAAGCGGGGACGTCGAGCAGTTCCTCGAGATCAAAAATGAGGCGGGAACCTTTCTTCGTCTCAGTCATCTTTTGGATCCGCGAACCGGCGAGCCGGTCATCGTTCGACGTGAGGTGACCGCGATGATTCGAGGTGGAGATTCTCCCGGGGCCGACGCGGATGCGCTGGCGAGTTGTGCGAGCGTTCTCGGCTTTCGCGAGTCCATGCGACTGGCGGACGGGACGATCGATGGAGAGATTCGGTTCTTTGAAGTCGACGACGAATGCGAAGGCGGCGGAAAGGTTCGGAGGATCCGCTTTGAGGCGGATGCCGGATGGGCGAGCGTCCGGCCAGGTCGAACGCTCGCTGATGGATTCTCGTTCACCGAAGGGCCGGTGGTGCTTCCGAGTGGGGATCTGCTATTCACGGATCAACCCAAGGATCGCGTGATGCGACTTGGGGCCGATGGTCGACTTGAGATCGAACACGAATCGGCGGAGAGGGCGAACGGCCTTGGAGTCCTCGCCGATGGCCGACTCGTCGGATGCGCCGAAGAACACAACCGACTGATTGCGTGGAACCAAGACGGTTCGGTGGAAGTGCTCGCGGCACGGGAGGATGGACCGTTCAATGGTCCCAACGATCTCTGGGTCGCACCCGACGGCGGGATCTGGTTTACCGATCCGTTCTACGCACGGCCGTGGCATGCGCCTGGTCGGACGCCGATTCCGGCGGCGGTGTACCGGCGATCGCCGGAGGGAATCACCGAAGCGGTCGCAGTCGATTTCGTGCGACCCAACGGAATCGTTGGTTCCCGTGACGGGCGAACCCTGTGGGTCGCGGACCTCGACGGGGGAATGACCGACGTCTTTGAGGTGACTCATTTGGGAGCGCTGATCAATCGGCGACCCTTCTTCCCTCTGGGGTCGGACGGCATGTCTTTGGGACCCAACGACGAGGTGATCCTGACCGGACAGGGGCTGCTGGTCCTGACCAAGGACGGCGCCTTGATTCGAACCCTTCTTCCCGATGCGCCTTGGGTCGCCAATGCGTGCTTCGGCGGGTCGGATGGACGACGGCTCTTCGTGACCATGCGAGATCGAGTGATGGTGTTCGAAGTTCCCGGCGGCGCGTCGAATTAGTCGGGGTCACCGCCGTTGGCCCGGCGACAGTTCCGAGAGGTAAAAGACGATCAGGCGGAGATGGCGGTGCTCGACGATCGAATCGTGCTCTTAGGATCGAATCCTCGGAGTCGTCACGATCCCTGGTTTTTCGCGGACTTAAATGCCTCGATGGCACGAACCCGAGTGTGCTTCAAATCTACAATGGGGGGCGACGCGGCGGCGGTGCCGAACTCCGGAACCCACCTGCGGATGTACACGTCTTCGGCATCGAATCGTTCTGCTTGGCGATCTGGATTGAAGATTCGAAAGTACGGGGCGGCGTCGGTCCCGGTCGAAGCGGCCCATTGCCAGCCACCATTGTTGCTGGGAAAGTCGCCGTCGACGAGCTGGTTCATAAAGAATCGTTCGCCTCGTCTCCAGTCAATCAAGAGATTCTTCGCGAGGAACATCGCGACGATCATGCGGACTCGGTTGTGCATCCAGCCGGTCTGTGCGAGTTGTCTCATACCGGCATCGACGATGCCGATCCCCGTCTGACCCTCACACCACGCCTGAAATCCAGCCTCGTCATTCCGCCACGCGACGCGATCCGTCCAGCCGTGGAGCGGGCGGTTCATCGAGAGTCGGGGTATGCCGTCCATGACATGTCGATAGAACTCCCGCCAGATCAATTCGCTCAGCCAGGTCGACGGACCTTGAGGCCAGCGGTCGATGATCGATCCGTAGGCGTCGACGAGACGGTGGAGAATTCGACGCGGCGAAATCGAGCCGCACGCCAGCCACGGTGAGAGCGAACTGGTGCCGTCGAGCGCTGGCGGATCGCGGTCTTCGTGGTAGCGGAGGATCGGGCCGTCGAGGAACCTTTCCAGTCTTCGCAGCGGTTCGTCTTCGCCGGGAGCGAACATCGAATCGAGAATCCACGTCGAGGGCGGATCGGTTTCTCGGGGAAGAACAACGTCGGCGGTGAGGCGCGGATTCCGACAAGCTTTCCCGACCACCTCAATCTCCGGGATGCCGACTTCCTCCAGAAGGGCGAGCCATTTCTTCTTAAAAGGCGTGAAGACGGTGTAGGGCGTTCCGCCGCCGGAGCGTATCTCTCGGACCGGCAAGATGGTCTGGTCCTCGTGCCGGATGAAGTCGATGTCATCGCCTTCGAGGGCGCTGCGGACGTATTCGTCGCGGCGTTCTTCATTGACGCCGAACTCGCGATTCGCGTGGATCTCCGAGACCTCGAGGGTGCGAGCGACCTCAGAGAGGATGACCGGGAGCGAGGCGTCATCAGATCCCTGAATCACTCGCAGATCCACGTCCCGGGACTCCAGCCCCGGCCGAAGAGCGTTCAACGCGCCGACCATCATGCTGCAGCGGTGTTCACCCCAGTGATGCTGCTTCCACTGTTCCGGCGTCATGACAAAGATGGCGGTACATCCACCTTTGCCACGTCGAACCGCGGCGGCCAATGCCGGGTTGTCATCGAGTCGAAGATCGCCTCGGAGCCAAAGGATGGTTCGGGGAGGCGACTTCACCCAGCGACTCCGGCGGTCGCGGTTACGAATCGGCCGGCGGCTTCGATCCCACTCCGAATCGCATTGTCGATCGAGGGGTCGTCAAGCCAGTCGCCCGCGATTTCGACGCCTGCAGGGGTCTCCGGATGCCCTTCGACGGTGGGGCGTGCGAGAAGCGCGCGGTGAATCGCGGTCGTCGTGAGGTGTCTCCAGTCCGACGCATCGACGCCGATCATGGTCCCGGCCTCGCGTGCGATTCGATCGATCGTGGCGGAATCCGATTCGATGTCTCGGCCCGGTCGGAGGCTCACGGTGACCGCATGCCGTCCATCGGGCGCGACGTCGCGGGTCACGGCGGTTGAACTCGAGACGAGATTGACCTCGCCTTTGCCGCTTCCATTCAGGACGATGATCGGCTCGGTCAGAACAGGGCTTCCGGTTTCGAAGTGCAGGGCGACGGTCGACGACCATTCGGGGACATCCGTGGTGGGGTGCCCGAGCAATCGCATCGTGGTATCGAAATCGGTCGCAAGAATGACCCCGGCCGCATCAATGCGCTCTCCGTTCTCGAGCATCACACCCAGATCGTCCAATCGATCGACTCGGCGACCGAATTCGATTCGATCATGAACCGGTCCGGCCATTGAATCGGCGATGGCCTGCATGCCGCCTCGTGGAAGTTCGGCGACACCAGTCGCGAACCGATCGAGGGTGCGAAGGAAACGACCGGCGGGTACCGAGAGGCTTTCGTCGAGAAACACCCCGCCGAAAAACGGCCTGAGAAACGACTCGCGGAATCGATCGCTGAATCCAACGGTGCGGATAAAGGAATCGGCGGAGCCACGGGGCGAACCTTCTGATTTCGCACGGTGTGCGGCGCGACGGCACCTGGCTACAGCACGGAGATCCCGCCACCCGGCGAATCCACGAACCACGACGCCGATCGCTCCGATCGGAGAACGACGCGGGTCAACGATCCGGATCCGGTCACGACCAGTCCAGACCAGAGCGCCGGGCAGGAACGGATCCCGAGGAAGGGTGGCACGGTCCACCAGCGATTCGAGGATCGCGTAGTTGGACATCGTGACTTGGAAGCCAAGGTCGCAGACGAATCCTTCGATCATCGTCGAGCCGAGTCGTCCGCCGATGCGATCGGAGGCCTCAAGGAGGCGGAAGCAAAGCCCGTGGCGATCGAGTTCGCGGGCAGCAGCAAGTCCGGCGAGGCCGGCACCGACGATCAGAATGGGGGCGTCCGGGGACATTCTCGATCCAGAGAGAGGGTCAGGGTCACGTTCTGGCCATCATCGCTTGAATCTCGCGTCGTGTCGCGGCATCACGTTCCCAACGCCCGCCCACCGAACGGGTCTTCATGGTGGCGCCGTGTGCCTTGGCGCCGCGGATCTGCATACAAGAGTGTTTCGCCTCGATCATCACGAGTACCCCGGTTGGATCAAGGTGTTCTTCGATCTCTTGCCGGATCTGCCGGGTAAGCCGTTCCTGCTGCTGTGGCCGACGGGCGAGGATCTGGACCGTGCGGGCAAGTTTCGAAAGCCCGACCACCCGATCGTGCTGAGGCTGGTAGGCGATATGGGCGACGCCGGAGAACGGAAGGAGGTGGTGTTCACACATGCTGGTGAAGGGGATGTCGGTGACTATGACCGGATCGTTACCTTCTTGGGCGAACTGTCGGGCAAGATGGGCAGCGGGGGAGGCGTGGAGCCCGCCGAACATTTCGGCGTAGGCCTTTGCAACTCGTCGCGGGGTCTCCACCAGGCCTTCGCGATCGGCGTCTTCTCCAATCGCGATGAGGATCTCCCTCACCGCGGCTTCGATTCTCGGGAGATCGAATCCTGTCGTCTGGCCAGCGTCGGCCTCGGAGAGTTCGCCTTCGTCGAGGCAGAGACGTGCATCGTGGATCATCTTTGGTCTCCGGTGTGTCGTGCGATCATCGATGGACGACCCCTTGAAGGGGATCTAAGTCGTGGTTCGGGGCTCGTGGATGTTTGGATTCAAGGCCCGGAACGAAGTCGGAGGCAAAGGGTTCTACGAGCCCGGTCCAGATCGACGGGTCGTCCATCCTGGAGCATCTCGATCCGGCCGGCGGAGACGAGTCTTCGTGCGGCCTCACGGACTCTTTCGACTTGATTCGGCCAGTCTTCGGGAGCGATCGCCCGTGCGATTTCGCCTTGACACGTGGTTGATGGCGTCGTGCGGTCCGCGGGTCGATCGAGGATCCGCTTCTCGATGACGGCGTCGTGGTCGGTGAGGCCGTGGCGTCGGCAGCGATTTGAGCAGTATCGCACGTTGGCCCAATCTCTCGCCCACTTCCGACGCCACGAGAATGAGCGACCTCATCGACCGCATCGATCGCATCGACCGCATCGATCGCATCGACCGAATCGACCGAATCAACCGCATCGATCGCAGAGGCGCCGGGGAAGCGGCGGCTGGGTCATTCTTCGGTCGACTCGAAAGAGGTTGGAGGGCTGGGGTTGGGGTCGTTGACCGAGATGAACGACGAATCGTGGATCAGATGTTCCGCCGCGGCGGTTCCGCTTTGGATCGCATGTTCAACCCGACCGCCGAGGCACCAATCGCCGCAGGCAAGCAGGCCAGTCGCCGGATCATGGAAGGTGTCGCTCCCCAGAGGAGAAGCGACGAGTGCGTATCGCCAGCGGTGGACCGTTCCGGGGCGATCGACGGAGACGCCGAAGACCTCCGAGGCCATCCGACGGAGTTGGGTCTCGATCGCCGCTGGTTCAGATTCAAGTCGGTCCCGCGTCCAATCAGGTGTGGCGTGGACGGTCCAGGCGCCACGTCGGACCCGTCCGGGACGGGAATCTTCGTTGGCCATCCAGCGGATTCCCGGAAGCGGATCCACGGCGACGTCGAAGCCTGGAGC
>CALFOM010000130.1 GCA_937919685.1 uncultured Phycisphaera sp. | reverse complement strand
GACACCAGCCGCCTATGAAATGTGGGCCGACTCGATCGTCCCGGTCGTCAACTGATGATCCAAGGCTGCGTGTTCACGATGGACCGGGCGATGATCCGCCGGAGCCCGTCAATGCGTCGCGGGCCACGTCGATCACGATCGGTCGATGGTCGGGGCCGAACGCCGGGCCCGACTTGAAACTGACCGGAACCAGGTCAGGCGAGACAAAGGCGTGATCGATGGAGATTCCGAGGACCTGCGGAACGGAGATTCCGAAGAGAATCGTCGGCCAAGTTGGTTCGTAACCACCCGACTCCCAGCCGGCTCGGTATCCCGTGGTGGCTGCGAAGCGACCGTACGCACGACCGAAGGGCGTCTCATTGAAGTCTCCCATGACCAAAGTCGGGAGGGGCGTTGCCGCACAGTCTTCGGAGAGCCAGTCGAGTTCGTCGTTGCGAAGTTTCGTCCTCGTCGGTCCTAAGGGCGCCATCGGATGCACCAGCACGACCCGAACCGCTCCCAGCGAGGTTTGAGCGATCGCCTTGATGTGTGGGCCCCGGCCCCCGGGCGCCTGCTCGACCACGACATCGTGCAGGGGAAACCGACTGAACAGGGCGATCCCTTGGGTCCCGCGATCGTCGGAATCGATGATCACGGATGCCCAACGCGGGGACAGATCGACCGTCTCACTCCCCATCTCATGAACGGCCCGAGCCCAACGAGAATGACACTCGATAAGTCCAACGAGATCGGCATCGGTCGTCGATAACCACTCCATGACCGCCGAAGACGGCCCCTCACTCTGTCCGACGTTCATCGAGACCGCCCGAAACGACGCGGCGGGATCCGCACGAAATGAGGACGACGCCGAGATGACCGGGACCGTCACCACGCCAGCCCAAATCACGATGGGCGACAGCACGATCGCCGCTCGCCAGGCACGACAAAGGAGGAGTACGGCGAGAGAGACGACCAGCACCGCGAACCCATGCGCGGTCCAGGGACTCGCCAGCGCCTCGATGGGATTGGTCCCGATCCTGCCAAGTATGAAAACAGCCGCGGCGACGAACGCGGCGAAACCGGCAGCGAAAACCGCGAGCCATCCGACCACCGACCGACCGACCGCGTCCCGCGGGGGAAGGAGTGGCTCACGATCGCCGACGGAAGCGTTGCCTTCTGAATTCATCTTTCTTCTTTGTCGCGCTGGAGGATTTCCACCATCGCCAGTCCCATCGCTTCCCCGATCAGGTAATACGTTTCGGCGTTCGAGTTCCAGTGATACTGCTGTCCGGAAGGTGACTGCTCAGGTGGGCGGTAGAAACTTCGAGTACCGACGAACGCCACGTCGTCCCGGAACTCCGGCTTCTTCGCGACCGCGGCCTGGGCCGCCATCAGGGCCAGGGCCCGCGGGTGCTTTTCCTCCGGCCCGCTCATGCCGGTCTCTGCGATGACGAATGGAAGGTTCGGTGACTCCAGGTCACGACGGATGTCGCGGATGAAGTGGGCGAGATTCACCTCATAGGCATCGTTGAATTCTTGGTTGACCCGATCGTTCCACCCTTGATGCCAGCCGAAGCCCGCGAGTTCGAAGGTCCGGCCGGCGAGTTCGGGGAACTGCCTTCCCGCATCCTGCAGGACCTCCTTCGTGCGATCGACGAGGATCCGGTATTCCGGACCGACCTCTCCACCCGCGCTCGGCGGGCGGAAGTCCTTGCCGATGCTCTTCCCACCCCATGCGATCTTGATGAGCAGCACGGGTTCGTCGAAGGCCTCTCCGACGACCGTTCCGAATCCAAGCTCCGGCCCGATGGTGCCAGTGTTCGATCCGTATCCCGGCTTGAGTCCACCGGTGCGACCGAAGTTCCAGATCTTGACGTCTTCGCGCTCCACCCAGTTTCCTTGATCATCCCGGAGGCTGGCAAATCTCGCCTTCATTGGCGACGACTCCACGAGCCATTCGAGCGAACCTTGGCCGTCATGGCGGGCGGGATTCGCCTTCACCTGCCCGGCGCCAACCATATTGGACTGGCCGGCGAGGACGAAGACCCTCACTGGCGCCTCCGCGCGGACAATGCCGACTTCGCTGAACGCGAGCAAGACGCCGAAGATGGTGACGAGTGTGTCTCGAACGATCATATAGAGGCTCCGGATCGGGACTCGAAGAGAGGCCGCCAAGAACTCAAACCAGCGCGGCGAGGATTCACGCTACCACGATGACCGATGTTGATCCACCCGATGCCGCCACTCCGATCGGAGGTCACAGGCCAGCCTGAAGGCGTCTCGATCGACCACGCGCCTGAGTTTCGATACTCGCTGATAGAATGCGATCCTTGAATCACCATTGATTGATTCACAACTCTCCGCGATTCGGATCTCACTCGGGGCGTCCCCCGATCTATTCGGCGTTCGCAATCTCTCCGTGAGTGGCACTCCTTTGACCAATACCTCTCCGATCGATGGCGAAGGGCTCATCGACCATGTGCTTCGAATTCGGGGCGGCTGGGATCTCCTGTACTTCGCTCGCGTGCTCGGGTCGGCCAACGCGTTTAAGGAGGGCGACGCGATCGTCGGCCTCGCCGCAGAGAACGAGCCGGCACGCCGAGACGCCCGCCGACTTCTCGCGGCCACCACCCTCGCGGAGATCGATGCGCACCCGATTTTCGCGGACGACATGTACCACCGCCTCTCGGAGGCCATCTCACCGTTGAGCCAGGCTGCCATGGCCGACTGGACCTTCGCCCGACTTCGCGAATTCCTGTTGAGCGCTGACGAACCCGCCATCCAAGAGCTCATGCCCGGACTCTCAAGCGACGTCATCGGGTGCATCGTCAAAATTCTGAGCGATGCCGAACTGGTTGAGGTGTCCGCGAAGATCTTCAATCCGCTCCCGGGCACCACCATCGGGGCAAAGGGCCGACTCGGGGCCCGCATCCAACCCAATTCTCCGACCGACCATCCAGAGGACATCCGCTGGCAGATCTTCAACGGTTGGTCTTATGCGGTCGGCGACGTCCTGCTCGGGAACAACCCGGTGAGCAGCGAGCCGACCCAGGTGGCATCGATCCAACGAACCCTTCGAGATGTCCTGAGGACTTTCGAACTCGAAGACGTCATGCCCCACTGCGTGCTGGCCCATATCGATGTTCAAGCCGAAGTCGAGGCAACCGAGCCCGGGAGCACCGCTCTCTGGTTCCAGAGTATTGCAGGCAGTGATGCGGCGAACGCGACGTTCGATGTCTCGCTACCGGACCTGCTCGCGCACGCCGACGCTCGAACTGGTCCATACGGCTTCTACTTCGAGACCGGACAAGGCGCTGACTTCACCAACGGCCACGCCCAAGGCATGGACATGGTGTTACACGAGTCACGCAAGTACGGGCTCGCTCGCCTCATTCGACGGCGGGTCGAGATTGCCAGAGGCGATCGGGCGTGGGTGCATGTCAATGATGTCGCCGGGTTCATCGGCCCCGAGGTTTTTCGGACCCGCGACCAGCTCATCCGCAGCGCCCTCGAAGATGTCCTTATGGGCAAGTTGCACGGCCTGTGCATCGGCGTCGACGTCTGCTCGACGCTGCACATGGATGTCTCGCTCGACGATCTCGACATCTGCCTCGACGCCATCGCGCCTGCAAATCCTGCATACCTCATGGCCCTGCCCACGAAGATCGATCCGATGCTCGGTTACCTCACGACGAGTTTTCAGGACCATGTCCGATTGCGAGCGCGGCACGGATTCGCGATCGAGGATCGCATGTGGGCGTTCTTCAAGACCCTCGGCGTGATCGACGAGCAGGGACAACCCACCGAGCATTTCGGTGATCCGAACTGGGTCCACCTCCAGTACGCCCGCCGGCGAGGCGACGGCCGCCTCGACGCCGAGATCCTCGCGGAAGGCGTTGATGGCATGGCGAAGGTACGGGCCCGCGGCGTCTTTCTGGCAACCGGCTGGGGCGCTGATCACGGCACGCTCCACCCGGTACTCGACGCCGAGATGCACCGAATCTACGACGGCGCGAAGCAGGCGATTCTCGCGGAATTCACGCCGCGGTTCCGAGCGTCCATGCCCGACGGAATCTTGCTCGCGTCGACCAGCGCTAATCGAGACGATTACATCCTCCATCCTGCGACCGGCGAAGTGCTCAACGACTCGTCCGTGGAGATTGTCCGCCAGCTCCGAGTTCGACATGCGGGCGCGTACAACCTGCAAATCATCGTCTCCGACGGCCTCAACGCGCTGGCGATCATGGACCATGACCAACTCGACCAGTTTCTTTCCACGCTCCGGGAAACACTCCAGAACGCCGGCCATCGCGCGGCGCCGGAAACCCTGTTGATCGATCGCGGTCGGGTCCGCGCGGGCTATCAGATTGGCGAAGTACTTTTCGGAGATGTGGCCGGACCAAGCACCGTGCTTCATGTGATCGGCGAACGCCCCGGCACGGGCCATGACACGTTCTCCATGTACATGACGAAAGCCGATGGAGTGACTTGGGGACATCGAGGCACGGTCGACCACGACATCACTCGAGTGATCGCGGGTATCGCCAACTCCGCACTCGATCCGCGTCGAGCCGCCGACGACGCAGTCCGGCTCCTCATGAACATCGACGCGGCTTCGACCGCTTGAAGTTGACCGGCCGCGCCGCCGCTCGATGGAGAACGCATCGCTCGGCCCTCTGAGGCGTCATCACGGCGCTCTGCCAAGAGTTCTTTTGGCACCCTCAGCGTCGCGGTGGAGCCTTAAGAAACCCCATCGAGATCATTTTCGATTGACCGATTAAACCGTGGACCCCCGAGCGCATCGGCGACGCGGCACGCCGTCGACGCCACGGCGTTGGATGAAGTCTCGGAATTCGTGACCCCGACAGGTCGCACTCTGATCTCCCGGACCGCACGCCGTGGGTTCAACCGCGGCCTCTGAGTGGATCAACTTCGGGATTCATGGCGAAGAGCCGATCCGCCGTCATCTCGATCTCCGAAGCCCAGGCGACTCGCGACCGCCAGCGAGCGGGAATGGCCGAAAGACCATAGCACGCGCCCGCGATCTGTCCGCAGACCGCGGCAACGGTATCCGCGTCGTCGCCAAGATTCGCCGCCGCGAGCACCGCACCCTCGAAGGTATCCTCTCGGGCGAAGCACCAAAACGCGGCCTCGAGCGTGTGAACCACGTATCCGGTGCTTCGAATCTCGCATTCCGCTGAATGTGCATACTCTCCATCGACGATCGAGCGCAGCGCGGCCGATCGAATCCCCGCTGGATCGATCGAAGTGATCACATCGCGGCCGCCTCCGGCAATCAGTCGAGCAAGCACCACGCCGAGCATGCGACAGGCGTCAATGCACTCCTCGGCGCCGTGAGTCGTCCTCGAACTCTCCTCCGAAAAGTGCGCCACCAACGATTCATCACGGTGGTAAGCGATCGCGACTGGGGCGAGCCGCATGATCGATCCGTTGCCGGCGGAACGTGAATCGGTCGCGCCGGAAAACGGCTCACCACTTGCCTCGAAGCGATGGAGGGCGGCGTCCACGGTATTTCCGATGTCGAAACATCGTCCGTTCACGCTCTGATATCCCTCGTCCCGCCAAAGCAGGAACCGGTCCATCTGATCGGTAGGATCGAAGCCGCCACACTGGATGAGACTGGCCGCGAGGCAGAGCGCCATCGAAGTATCGTCGGTCCACTCTCCAGCACGAAGATCGAAAGGACCGCCGCCGACCATGTCGGTGACTCGATCGAAAGAACCACGGGGATGAAACTCGACGGTGGTCCCGATCGCATCGCCCACCGCGAGCCCGAACAGGCAGCCTCGCGCACGATCGAGGCGGCCGGCATCGATTCTGGCCGCGCCGGGTTGTCCTGGGGGCTCATTCATCGTTCAACACGAATGCTAGCCGATGAACCACCCCCCCCTCCGTCGGGGTGGAGGGCCACATTCATCACCGGGGCGAAAACGTCGAGCGAGCGGCGATCGGCCCGACCGCCCGACCGCCCGATCGGCCCGACGGCCCGTTCAAGATTCACACTTGAAAGCGCCTTTTCGAGTTCGCCGTCTCGACCTACCTCGCATAAACGTCTAACCTCGGATGCGATCCCCCCTTCGGAGCCCGTTCCATCATGAAGATCGCCCTCGTCACCATCTCGATCCTCTTCGCCACGGCACTGGCCGCGCCGGCGGCCGCTGCCCCGCCCTCAAAGGTTTCGAATCCTGATTTCACCAAGGGTGACATGATTCCAGAAGGCGCGACGCACGACTGGAATCTTGGTCCTACCGGCGCCCGGGGATGGATGTACAGCAACAAGTTGGAGACCAGCGAAGCGCGACAGATCATGGTCACGAAGGTCGACCCCGGCTCCCCCGCCGACGGCATCCTCAGGCCGGGCGACGTGATCCTCGGCGCGGCGGGGCGACTCTTCAAATCCGATCCGCGCACGGAATTGGGCCAAGCAATCGGCACTGCCGAAGTATCCAGCGGGCGACTCGTCCTGATCAACTGGCGCGACGGTCGGCGAAAGCGAGTCACCGTGAAGCTCCCGGTGCTCGGCCGCTACGCCGCGACCGCGCCCTTCGACTGCCAGAAATCCACCCGAATCTTCGAGCAGGGCTGCAAGGCCCTCGCTGAAAACATGGCGGCGAATCCCGAAAAGGGCACGCCGATCGAGCGGTGTTACAACGCCCTCGCCCTGCTTGCGAGCGGCAACCCCGACTACCTACCGCTGGTCCGGCAGCAAGTCGAGTCATTCTCGACGTATTCCGATCTCGACCGAAGGTCGTTGCATTCGTGGTGGTACGGCCCGATCAACCTCCTGATGGCTGAGTACGTGCTGGCCACCGGCGACAAGACCTTCATGCCGGATCTCGAGCGGATCACCATGGAAATCGCCCGAGGCCAGAGCGAGGTCGGTTCGTGGGGTCACCGGTTCGTACAGAAGGACGGCAGACTCGCCGGTTACGGCATGATGAACGCCCCCGGACTGCCGCTCACAGTCTCCCTCGTGCTCGCCCGCCAAGCTGGCGTTGATCATCCCGACGTCAATGAGGCCATCGAGAAAAGCGTTCGCCTCATGCGGTTTTATGTCGGCAAGGGCAGCGTCCCCTATGGCGATCACCACCCCTGGATTGAGACGCACGACGACAACGGAAAGAACGGCGTCGCGGCGATCATGTTCAATCTGCTCGGTGACGCCGAAGCCGCCGAGTACTTCTCGAGAATGAGCGTCGCATCGCATGGGAGCGAGCGGGACAACGGACACACCGGCAACTACTTCAACATGCTCTGGGCGATGCCGGGGGTCGCGTTGTCCGGTCCACAGGCCAGTGGCGCCTGGATGGAGGAGTTCGGCTGGTACTACGATCTCGCCCGACGTTGGGACGGTACCTTCCAGCACCAGGGACCACCGCAGGCAAAGCCCGACAGTTACCACGGGTGGGACGCAACCGGCGCCTTCCTGCTCGCGTACGCCCAGCCGCTCGATCGAATCTGCCTCACCGGTCGAACGCCGAGCATTGCGCCCGAGATGAATCGCGAAACCGCCGAAGAAATCGTGGCCGACGGGCGAGACTGGGGCTCCCGCACCCGACTCGAGACATGGTCGGATCGCTCGGACCGTCAGCTGTTCCGAAACCTCGAAAGCTGGTCACCAGTGGTGCGAGAACGCGCCGCGATCGAGCTCGCTCGACGCGACGATGATCTGACACCGGCGCTCCGAAAGATGCTCCGACGAGACGACCCATACGCCCGGCTCGGCGCCTGCCAGGCCGCGATCATGCTCAAGGGTCGCGCCGCCCCGCTCCTCGGGGAACTCCGAGCGGCGATGGAGGCCGAGGATCTCTGGTTCCGCGTGAAGGCCGCCGAAGCGATCGCCGCGATCGGCGGCCCGGCGATGCCCGCCCTGCCCGACCTGCTGACCAGACTCGCGGACTCGCCCGATGGGTCGGATCCACGTCGGATGGAACAGCGATACCTGTGCTTCGCACTCTTCGACCGGCGGGACGGCATGCTCGGCCGATCCCTCGAAGGCGTCGACCCCGACGCGCTCCTCGACGCCGTCGCCGCGGGGCTCGAGAACGAGGACGGTCGCGCTCGAGGCGCGGTCGGATCCGTCTACAAGAACCTCTCCTTCGAGGCGATTACGCCGCTCCTGCCCGCGATCCACGACGCCATCTGCGAACCGGCCCCGAGCGGGATCATGTTCGCCGATGAAATCCGACTGGCCGGACTCGATCTCTTCGCCGAACACGGGATCGATGAGGGTGTCCCCTGGTGCGTGACGTTGATCGCCCCCGACCGCTGGGGCATGGACAATCGGATCGAGCGCTGCCTAAACGCGCTCCGGGTCTACGGTGGTTCGGCGAAGTCGCAGATTCCTCGATTGAAGGCACTGCAGGCGGAACTCGTCGAGCGGAACTGGAATCCGGAACGACTCGAGAAGCTCGACATCCCCGGCCGGATCGTGGAGATTGAAAACGACGAGAACCCGTCGGATCTACGGCGCATCGACGAGATCGTTCCCGGCCGAGCCGTCCGTGCGAGCATCTATCATTCCGGATTCTTGGGATTTTCGGCTCGGAGTTCCCGAAACGTCGCATATTCAAGTGTCTCGTCCCCGACACAAGGTCAGTTTGCGACTTCTTCGAGAGGCACGAACGCCTCGCCGCAAGATCTCGTCTTGGATTGAAGGTCCTTGAAGATGCTCACCAGACATTCAATGGCCTACCTGATCGTCTTCATCGTCGGCGCGGTTGCCGGTTCGATCCAGGTTGCTTGGATGCCCGGAGTTCCTGCTCATGGCCGCTATCACGCATCCGACTCGGACTACCTGCAGGAGGATCTCCTCGGTGTTTCGCTGAGACCCGGCCCGTCAGCTCCCACCGCCGATCATCCGGCCTGGCAGGCAATTTGCGGCGTGTACCAGAAGATCTCCGCGATGTTCGACCTTTCTGGGATGACGCTCTGGAACATCGCCACACCGGTCATGCTTGGCATCAATCTCTGTCTCTTCCTTTTACTGACCCGAAATCTCGGATTCGATCGTGCGCAGGGCCTTGGCTTGACCGTCTTGCTGCTCTCCACGGGGGCCACGGTGAACTGGAGCCTGGTTCTGGAAACCCACGTTCTCGCCCCGACGAGCCTGCTGCTCGCCGCACTGATCCTGAGTGATCGGCGGATGGTGCCAAGGATCTGGAACCATCCATCCCCTTGGATCCTCTCGGTCTACGGCCTTGCAATCGCCCTCGCAGGATCGATCACCATCACCAACGCGATGCTGGTGGTCTTTGCGGTGTTGCCGGCCGGACTCATTCGCCGACTTCGACCTGCTCCACTCGCAAAGCGGACGATTGAAAGAATCCCGATCCTGATCACCGCCGGTCTCGTCTCCGTCGGGATCCTCGCATTCGTACATCTCACCGGCTGGTACCTGATTCAAGATCCCAAGATGGCTCAGTTTCTCGCGGTCGCAAACGAACGCCATTATCTCCCGTACATGATGGGATCCTGGTGGGAGTCCGTGCTGGCCGTCGCATGGGTCGCACCCCCGTTGGACCAGTACATCGGATACCACGATGACACCTGGTTCCTTCTTCGCCGCAACTTCTCGACCATGCCGGCCTTTCTCTCAGGCCTGCTCGTCTTCACCCTCACGGTGTGTTCGATTCGATTCGCCTCCAGTCGTGGGATGTTCATCCCGATCTTCGTTGTATTCGGTATCGCACTGCACTCGGTCTACGGCAGGAGCGAGTCCTTTCTGTTCGCGGCCAACTACGCGTGGGCCACCGTCATCTCGATTGGAATCCTCGGCCGCGCCGTGATTCCCAATCATCTCTGCCGAGGCACTTTGGCGATCTCGAGCGTGCTCTTCGTCGTCAATCTCGCGATCTGGAAGCACGGTATCGACTGGATCATCGAGAACGGTTACCTCCTTCCGGATCCATGAGATCCGAAAAGACCTCTGCGAGCGATACCGGTCGAGCCGAAGGACGAAGGACCGAATCATTGCTCGGCCTTCGAGTCCGTGGCGTTCCTTCCTCGTCACAGGGAACGAGGCCCTCCGAGTCTGAAACACGGACTCATCCCTGCGGTGACCCCTTTGCCATCCAGAAACCGGTGACCCAAGGCCCCGATCGCACGATTCCGACACCACAGATTTCAATCGACGATTCCTTGCCGGTACACTCATCGGTCGCCGTTCATGAGCCGGACGGCGACGGTGCGATTATCCGCACCAACACCGACTTCCGCCCCATCGAAGAATCGCCATGCCCTCCACTGAAGCCCCCATCCCGAACACGTTGTTCATTGAGGTGTCCGGCGCCGGTATCCCGGAGGTCGACGGGCTCTTCGTGCCCTCCACCGCACCGCCGGTGGCGAGCGAGTCGGGAACGACGTCGAGCCTTGGTTACTGGAACGGAAAGATGGCCTGGGATCGCGCGGACGGCAAGGGCGAGCGAAGCCCGTCGCTCTCTTATTCCAACAGCTATCGCTCGTGGAGGATTTCCCGGCTCGACGGCCACCTTGCCTACGACATCACGGGCGAAGACGACCTGCCACCGACCGACCGGGAGTGGCACGTCTACAAAAAGGGCGTCGCCCCCGCGCCCACCCTCACGATCCATTACTGCGATCCCCGGCAGCCCTGCCCCGAATCCAACGTGGTCTTCGTGCTCGGCGGTCCGGGCGCAGGCAAGGGCACCATGTGCGAGCTCGCCGAGGCGCAACTCGGCTGGACCCACCTCTCGACGGGAGACATCCTGCGTGCGGAACTCGAGCACGGCGGTCCACTGGCCGAGACCATCGAGCGCTTCATCACGCCGGGGAATCTCGTTCCCGACGAGATCGTGGTGACCCTCCTCAAGAAGGCGATGGATACCGTCACTCGAACCACCGGTCGGAATAACTTCCTGCTCGACGGATTTCCGCGATCGATCGGAAACCTCGACGCGTGGTACGAGGTCTTCGGCCGTGATGCCGAGCTCCCTCGCATGCTCTACTTCGAGTGTCCATATCCCGTGCTCGAGAAACGAATCATGGGACGGGCCAAGTACTCGGGCCGAAGCGACGACAACGTCAAGAGTCTCAAGCAGCGCTTCGACACCTTCAAGGCAGTCACCCTTCCGACGGTGAGCCTCTTCAAGGAACAGGGGCGGTGCGTGGACATCGACACCAGCCCAGATCGCGAGACGGTCTACGCACAGGTGGTCGAGCACCTGGCCGAGCACACCGAGCCGAGTCTCGCGGACCAGCCGCTCGGCGAGCGGGCCGAAGTGCTGCTGGGCCTGCGCCCGCGGACGAAGTAGAAGCTGGCGAGGCGGTCGATTGCGACCAGGTGGGCTACTCGGCGGTTGCGGAACCGAAGGCATCCCCACCACCGTGCCAGCCACCACCCGAAAAATCCGGATCGACGAGCCGGACGATCTCCGCGATGTCATGCTCGGCGCCGATGGCCTTCTCGGCGTCCGACCAACGGACGCGGACCAGCTCGGCGAGCTTCAACTCCATTCCCCGGGTCTTCGCGGCATGAAGCACGATGTCCATGTCATTCACCGCGATCTCGATGTGCGCGGTGAAGGTCCAGTCGTTCGCCGCCATCCTCGGACCGAGAATCTGAAGCACCACCGAGTCCGCCGCACCGCCCGCCAGCGCCGGGATCAGGGTGTTGAGATCGAGTCCCGATCGGCGGGCCAATGCGATGCCTTCCGCGACCACAACCTGAGTGGAGAAGTTGATCAGCTGGTTGATGACCTTCGCGGCCTGACCTGAACCGACCGGCCCAATCCGAGTTACGTTTCCACCCATCACGGCCAATGCGGGTGCGACGCGGTCGTAGTCCTCGGATGAATCCGCACCGACGAAGATCGTCAGCTTCCCGTTCGTCGCCCCCACTCGCCCGCCGGTCACCGGTGCGTCGACGAATGCTGAGTGGGCCTCCCGCAAACGCTCGGCCACCGCGAGTGTCGTCTTCCCGTCGGTCGTTCCCATATCCATCACGAGCTTCCCGGACCCCATCGCCGAGATCAGACCGTCGGATCCGAGACACACCGATTCGACCGCCTTCGCGGTCGGCAGCATGAGAATCACCAGATCCGCGGCCCGACCGATCTCCGCCGGCGTCTCCAAGACCTCGACGCGATCGTTGCCCAAATCCGCAACTGCGTCGGAGGCTCGGCGCGGAATCACGAGTGCCGCACCGGCCTGATGCAGGTTGGTGGCCATCGGTTGGCCCATCAGGCCGAGCCCGATGAAACAGATGGTCATGCCCGAAAGGTCGTTGGGGTGATCAGTGGTCCTGGGCTCGAAGGTAACCAGTCTCCGACGACGGCGAGTCCATGCGACCCGCAACCCGGATCGTCGGACTACACCAGATCGGAGATCGGCGACCTTGAAACGTCGCCCTAATTCGACCGGAGCATCGACTTCGATCGAGCACGCCGGCGACACCATCCAAGCAGCAGAAACGACAACCCAAACACGGATCCGACCACCAGCATGCCCGGCATCCAGCCAAGTAGAAAGGCCCCGATCGGTGCCGTGTCCGCGAACGCTTCGGAGGCAGGATTCGGCATCGACTGCCAGACCCGATAGAACTTGTCGCTCCCGAAGAAGAGCCCGATCCAGACGCTGAGGATGCCAACGAGGAGCAGAGGTACCCGGCCCAACCACGATCGATTCGCGGCCGCGAGGATCGCGGTCACGCTCCCGACCACAAGGCCGGATCCGAACAGGGTCCAAAAGGCCGCATGACGGGAAAATCCGTAGTCCGGCGTCTGCGCGAACCAGAACCCCGTGATCATGACGATGCCAATCACCACCGCGAGGCCGAGACCGAGGAGCGCCTGCTGGCCGCGACGACGCGTTTCGAAGGTCGACGGATCAGCGGGATCAAACGGACGTCCGCACTCCGGACAGGGTCCGGTGGCGAGTTCGAAGAGTGAATATTGGCAGGACCGGCAGATCATCGATTGGCATGATGACAGATCTGGTCGCGTGCGACCGACATCCCGAGCAAGGAGCACGCCGGCCCCGTGATGGGTGCGGCGTTCGATGTTCTATCAGTCCGTTGCGGCGCCGACCCCGTCCATGAGGGGGATGGAACGCCCTTTGGAGCGCAAGACCCAATCACGACCGAGCCAAGAACCCGCCGGATCGCACCCGGGTCGACGATGAACGTGCTCACTGACATTGGCCTCACCCTGCAAACAGGACTCCGAGATCCGATCCGTCCACGGCCCATTGCCGTTGAGGTCGTACGGCGCATGCCGCGGCGGCCATCGCGGATTGATCGCCGCATGGCGCATGCGAGGATGCTCGTGATTTCGGCGCGCCGTTCGCTGACTGTCATGTTTCAGTCTTGCGACCGCGACTCACCCGCAACTCCGAGACAAGGGTGTGCATCGGTGTATCTATGCCGCCGGCCTGGGGGACTCCTCGTACCAACTCCGCGCACTGGGTAAAATGCTTTTTTCAGATATTCCGCCAGTACGCATTCTCATAGAGATCACGTCGGAGCTTTGAATCCATGAATCTTGATTACTTTCGATCGATCATGATCATCATGATCATCATGGTCATCGCGTGCCTTGCCCTCAGCGCCGGATGTTCGAAGCAAGGGGCGACGGCGATCGAGGTGCAGCAACATGGCGCGATGCGAGCGGTCATGCGTGACGGGCAGACCGAGGCTCGGGTCGGGTTGGTCGACGTCTCCAGCCAGGGCGTGATTGCCGTGGGCGCACTTGCGGGTCTCGAGGGTGAAGTCACGATTCTCGACGGTAAGGTCTGGGTCGCTCGACCCGATGGCGACGGCGTACAGATCTCCGGGCCGAGTGCGTCGCCGAGCGATCAGGCGACGCTCTTGACCGTCGCATCCGTAGCACGGTGGGACCGCGTCGAACTCACCATGGAGAAGTCCGCGACGGGTGCCAAGCTCGAGGCATTGATCGAGCAGACCGCTCGCGATCACGGCGTTGATACCACTCGTCCGTTCCCATTCGTGATCGACGGCGTCGCCGAGCGACTAGAGATCCACGTCATCAATGGCTTCTGCCCCCACGCGACGAATCCGACAAGCATCGACGCTGAACCGTGGCGATGGTCAACCGACGAGCCGCGGAGCGCACGCATCGTGGGCTTCTACGCCGCCGACGCAGCGGGTGTGCTCACCCACCACGGCACCGCAATCCACGTGCATGCGATCATCGAATATGACGGCCGCGTGCTGACCGGCCACATCGACGGTTTGACCTTGAAGCCGGGCGCGTCGCTGCAGCTGCCAGCCGCAGACTGATCTCATCAGAACCGGCTCGTGCGCCTGTGCTGCAAGGGCTGCGAACGTCAGTTCAAAGCTATAGCCCGAAGAAGTTCATCGAGATACTCGATAAGGCCGTGACCGACACGCAGCGCAAGGACTACCCCCTTGAGACCTGCGTCGTTGCGGGAGGACCGCTCGGATCCATGGGCACACCCACCGAGATGGGCGTTGCTGGTCGCCTCTGCTGCGCTGGCTGCGAACCCAAGGTCATCGCAGACCCAGTGAAGTACCTCGCTGCCATTGACCAGACGTGGCAGGCGAAGGAGGGCAAGTTCAAGCCCGCTCCCGATTCGGCCAACCATAGCGGTCACGACCACGACGGCGAATGACATGGTGATCTGTCACGAACAAGGAAATTCTTAGCGCCGCCACCGCCCAGCATCCGGGCTCTCGAAGCATTTGAGACCATCGAGCGGAGGGACTCACCGTGTGGTGATTGAGCGCTACTCCATGATCGGTGTTGCAGAGCCAAGGCCTTTGGAGCCGTCGGGGTTCTCGATCTCAATCCACCACATGGCGTTCTCGGGAAGTGGGTCCGGTGCAATCGCGTGGATGTCGTAGTCGTCATGCGAGGAGGCGTACTCGCCTTTGCCAACGAACGAAAGCGTGCGGTCTTCGGTACCGATCCAGGCACGGATGACAGTCGCACCGTTGTCGTTGTAGGGCAGTTTTACGACAAGGTGACTCTCTTCTCCGGCTTTGATCGCGCCGTGGCCCTGAGCAAGTTCAACTTGCATGTTGGCGATCAGGGTTGAAGGGAGCGAGACCTTGTCGCCATGGTCAGCATGATCAGCATGATCATCATGATCATCGGCCGCTTCTTCTTCGTGAGCGTCGTGGGTCGAGCCATCGGCATGGACATGACTGTTTTCGCCCGTTTCATGACTCTTATCCGTTTCGGGACCATGTGCGTCGCCTTCACTCGGTTCGCCGCAGCCGGCGACCATGAAGCCAAGAGTGGCGGCCAGGGCGAGTCCAAGGTGGGTATTCGGGTTCGTCTTCATTGGTTGCTTTCTTTCATATGTGCGAAGGGTTCAGGTGAAACTAGTCTCGCCCGGCACGGGTCGGAGTCTTGAGACGGTGGATGACGGCGTAGCCCGCCGGTACAACGATGAGGTTTAGAAATGTTGAAGTGAGTAGACCGCCGAGGATAACCACCGACAGCGGAGCCAGGATCTCATTGCCCGGCTTATCACCCTTGAGAATGATCGGGATGAGGGCCAAGGCCGCGGTGAGCGCGGTCATGAGAATCGGTACGAGCCGTTCCATCGACCCTTGCACGATGGCCTCGTGCATGGGTACTCCTTCCTCCGTCATCAGGTGCTTGTAGTGATTGACCAGCAGGATGCCGTTGCGAACGGCAATCCCGAACAGCGTGATGAACCCAACAAGGCTCGCGATCGAGATGACCGGGGCGGTGTAACTTCCAATGCCGAACAAGGCCGCGGCGTTGGCAATCGGGTTGGGCGACTCTGAGAGAAAGATCGCCAGAATGCCCCCAATGAGGGCGAGCGGGAGGTTGACCAGTACGAGCAGCGACACCCGCAGCGAACCGATCGCGAGATGAAGTAGTACGACCATGATCAGCACAACAAGCCCGCTGAAGAGCGTGATGGTCCGGCTGGCGGACTGCTGAGCCTCGAACTGCCCGCCGTACTTCACGCTATAGCCATGTTTCTGCACGATCGGATCGACACGATCGCGTACTTGCGCGATGAGGTGCCCGAGGTTCGATCCTTTGGCGACGTTCAACGACACCACCGCTTTCCGCTGGGCATTCTCGCGAACGATGAGATTGGACGCCATCTCCGGACCGATCACCGCAACCTCGCCGAGGCGTACCAGAGCGCCGCCCTTGCCTTGTAGCACGAGGTTCTTGAGATCGCGGACAGTGCCCCGCGCCTGGTCTTCGAGTCTCACCACAAGCGAGTAGCGCCGGACGCCCTCGTTCACCTCCGCGACTTTGACGCCGAAGATCGCGTTACGAACCTGCTCCGCAGCGGAGCGGGGCGTAAGCCCGTAGGCCGCGAGCTCGGTGGGTTGGTACTCGACGGGCAACGACTGGATCATGACCTCGCGATTGGCCGCAACATCGCGGGCATCAGATAGCGGTTTGAGCGTCGTCTCGATCTCCTTGGCGATTATCCGGAGCACATCGAGATCGTCACCGTAGACGCTGATCGCGATGGCCGCGGGCGTGCCCGAGAGGATGTGGCTTAGGCGATGCTCAATCGGTTGGCCGATGCTTGTGGTGATGCCGGGCACGCGATCGAGGATCTCCGAGATCTGCTCGCGGACGGCGATGTTGTCATGACCAGGAAGGACCGTGATCTCGATCTCAGAGTTGCTGACTGGCTCGGCGTGCTCGTCGCGTTCGGCACGTCCAGTGCGCCGCGTAACACTCCTGACGCCGTCGACTCGGAGAAGTTGCTTCTCAACTGAGGAAGCCATGCGGTCGCTCGCGACGAGCGAGGTTCCGGGCGGTGCGCTGAGGAAGACCGTGAAGGTGCCCTCCTGGAATTCAGGCAGGAATGAGGTCCCGAACGTGGAGGCGAGCGCGATAGCGAGTGCCGTCGCGACGCCTGCCAGTGAAAGAACCCACACCCGAAGACGAACTGCCAGTCGTACGCTTGGCTCGTACAAACGCTTGAGGAACCGAACGAGGAAGCCGTCCGACGACTCCCGCTTGTTTGGATGATCGTGTAGCAGGTAACGACACATCGCCGGCGTCACGGTAAGCGCGACGAAAAGCGATGCAACGATCGACACGACAAACGCGATGCCAAGTGGGCGGAAAAACCGGCCCTCGATCCCCTCGAGAAACATCAGCGGCAGGAAGACCAAAGCGATAATGATGGTCGCGAACACCATCGCAGGGCGGATCTCATTGCTCGCGTCGAAGACAACCTTCAGCTTGGGCTGCCGCTCCCCCTCGGGCTTGGCCGCGTTCTGCTTCATTCGGCGCAACACGTTTTCGACATCGATAATCGCATCATCCACGAGGCTACCCACGGCGATCGCAAGCCCGCCAAGGGTCATGACATTGATGGTCTCGCCCATCCAATCGAGGGCGAGCAGGCCGACCGCCAGCGAGAGCGGCAGAGCTGTGAGCGTGATGATCGTCGCGCGGATGTTGAGCAAGAAAAGGATTAGGATGATCGACACGATGATCGCCGCGTCTCGGAGCGCATGAACAACATTGGTCACGGACAGGTTGATGAAGTCCGCTTGACGAAAGATCTGCCGGTTAATCTCCACGCCTTCTGGGAGCGACGCTTCGAGCACATCGAGCATGGCATCGATTTCATCTGTGATGATGAGCGTGTTCGTTCCCGGCGCCTTCTGCACGGTCATGACCACCGCGGGACGGCCGCCTTCAGCACCGGTGCCGCGTTTGAGTGCCGGGCCGAGTCGGACATCGGCGACCTGACCGATCGTGACTGGAGCACCCCCGTGATACTTGATCACTGTCCCGTCGATGTCGGCGACCGATCGCACGCGGCCGCTCTGGCGGATGGGTAGTTCGAGGCTGCCCACATCGGGCAGATACCCGGCGCTCAGTGTGCTGTGCGACTCACCTGCCGCGGCGATGACATCGCCGATGTTGAGGTCGTACAGTCTCAGGTTCTCTTGTTGCACGAGCACCTGATACTCGGGGAGCTCTCCGCCGATCACGGAAACCTGAGCCACGCCTGGGATCGTGAGCAGCTTGTTCCGCAAGTCGTATTCGGCGTAGGCCCGTAGTTCCAATGGCGAGACGGATCCGCCGGACGCGGAGACCGCAAGCAGCATGATCTCTCCCGTGATGCTCGATATCGGTGTCATCTCGGCGTGGGCGTCGGCCGGCAACTCCTCACGAACCGTGTCGAGCCTTTCGGAAACGAGCTGTCTGGCTCGGTAGATGTCTACACCCCAGTCGAACTCGACGTAGGCGATGGACAGCCCAATAGCACTACTCGTGCGCACACGGCGGATGCCTGGGATGCCGTTGACCGAGGTCTCGATGGGAAAGCTGACATACTGCTCAACCTCGTCGGCCGCGAGACCGGGTGACTCGGTCATGATGACGACCGTCGGCGCATTAAGCTCGGGGAACACGTCGACCGGCGTCTGGGGCAGGCGGAAGGCCGCGACCGCGAGCAGGACGCCGGCGAGCACGAGCACCAGCGCTGCATGATCGAGCGAGAACTGAATAAGTCGTTTCATCATGATCTCTCGTTCCTATCAATCGGTTTCTTCATGGAAGGTGCCGTCGGCGTGGAAGTGCCCGCCCTTTTGCGTAACGCCGCTTTGCTGGGTTGCCAGCTTGAGCTCGAATGCACCATCGAGGACGACTTCGTCTTGGAGTGAGAGGCCACTATTGATCGCGACCCAGCGTCCGTCATCGACGCCCATGTCAGCCTCGACTCGAATCGCTTTGTTGGGGTCTTTCGGGTCACGGCGGAAGAAGACGTGCGTGATGCCGTCCTTGACGATCGCGGAACGAGGGATGGCAAGCGCCGGGCGTTCGGTCGTCTCAGCAACAACTTCGAGGAATGCGGATACACCGGGTCTGATCCATGCCCTGCTCTCCGCGGGAGTTGCTAGAAGCGTGACGGTCCGCTGCTCGGGATGCGCTTCGAGCCCGATCATAATGGAGGAATCAACGCCATCTCCGATCGGAATGCCGGGCGTGGTCGGGGGCACGATTCGACCGGTTTCCGCGGTGCCGATCCGAACGAGATCCGACTGGAGTGCGATCGCGCGGAATCGAACCTGAGTGGGGTCGATCGTTGAGACCACCAGCGACGGGGAATCGGCGAATGCGCCATCGGTCAACGCAAGTGTTTCGACCACGCCGGATTCGGATGCACGGACTTCGATCCAATCGATCCTTCGGTAGGAAGGGAGCATCTGTCCGTCATGCTCAATCTCTTGGGAAAGCTGAGACTCGTCGATCCCGGTCGCGGCTGACGCTCGGTGCAGCGCATGTTCACGAGTACGGTGCGCATTGGCCAGCTTCGTCTCAGCTTGTCGAAGCTCGGCGCCGATCCGCGGGAGGCTTGCCTCAATCTCTGCGGCCTGTGCTTCAAGATCTGCGTTACGGATCTCCGCGTCGGAGAGCGAAGACAATCGATCACGAGCAAGGGCGAGCCGGCGCTCTGACTCACTGATCCGAGCTCGAACAACATCAATTTCCGCGAGCGCGGTTTCAATCTCTTGCTCGCCCATGATGATCTCGTGCTGCAGCTCCGGCCACTGCGGCGAGCGAAAACGGTAGAGCACATCGCCCGGCTCGATCTGCTGGTACTGGTCGACTTCGAGACGGACTTCGCCCGAGAGCGTCATGCGGTATTCACGGCGGGCGCGAGGCTGGAGCTCGAACGCTCCGGGCACGCGAATCGTGCTGTCGACGCGACGACGTTCCACACTGACGAAGGTGATGCCGAGGTTGCTGCGAACGGTCGCCGGGATGTCGATCCGGTTGGTGTCCGCCGAGCCAACCTCATCTTGATCCGGCCCTGTGCTTTGCGGCGGTTCCTGAACGCAGCCTAAAAGGAGCATCGTCAGTGAGACACTCGCGATTGCTATTGCGGTTTTGAGTCGCATGATATGTGTGATATGTGTGGTCTGTGTGATATGTGTGGTCTGTGTGATATGTGTGATATGTGTGGTCTGTGTAGTCTGTGTAGTCATGGGGTCACCTTGGGGAGTCGCGAGCCGGCGTGGCCTGCGGTGGTGGCGTTCTGATCGGTGGGGTTTTCACTTGTTTCGATCGACGGCGCGGGCGGACCGAGGAGATGGGACAATTCTGACTCGGCGAGCGATTCGGCCAGCCGCGTCTCGATGAGTTCCATCCGTGTCTGCCCGACCCGCGACAGACTTTCTAGGAGAATGAGCCCTTCGCCCTCACCGAGCCCCAGCAGCCGCTGGGCATCGCCGAGCTGGCGGTCTACCAATGGCGCGATCTCAGACTCGATGAGATTCCGTTGTTCACGCAGCGTTTCGATCCGAACCTGCGTCGCTGCGAGTGAACCAACAAGCCGATCGTATTCGGTCTCGAAAGCCGCTCGTGCGAGTTCGCGCTCAGCGATCGCCTGTGCAATGCCCTGCTTGTTGGCGTTCAAGATGGGTATCGGAAGCGCCAAAGAGAAACCAAGCATCGTCTGCCCTTGGTCAAAATCGGCGAGCGGTCCAATCGTCAAGTCCGGGTATTGCTTCCGGACCTCGCGATAGAGCGTCCGCTCCGCAACCTCGTACTCGTCTCGGAGCCGCACCAACGTGAGATTCCGCTCGGCGGCAGCGCCCGCCGTTGGCTGGTCGAAATCCGTGGTCGCGACCAACGTCGACTGGAGTTCGAGTGGCGCATCCGGTGAGACTCCGAGCAGTGATCGCAACCGCTGCTCAACCTCCGCCGCATCGCCACGAAACTTCAGGAGTACTCGCGATTGACTCGCTCGTTCGATGGTGAACAACGCTGCTTCGGTCTGCAGCATCTCGCCGGCTTCGGCAAGCCGCGAGGTTGATCCCACGAGCGACTCGATCGACGCAAGAAGCTGCTCGGTCTGCTCGGCACGCATCTTCGCGGCGGACCAGCGGAGCCAAGTCTGGCGGACTTCAATCCGAACCGCCCATTCCACCTCTGCCACCCGTGTCAACTCGGCTGCGAGCACCGCATCCGCACGCTCCTTCTCGGCGTCGAGGCGTCCCGAGATTGGAATCGTGAACGCAAGACCCGGAGTGATGAAGTATGGATTCGGGATGCTCTCGGTGACCTGGAGGAAGTCGACCGTCAGTTGCGGATCATCCCAAAGACCGGCGTGATCCGCGGTGGCCGCGCTGATGCCGGCACGGAGGCGGGCAAGCCGCAGGTCAGGGTTGTACACCAGCGCGACCAGCTCGCCTTCGGCAAGGCTCAGCCCATCAGATGGATCGAAGACGCTGGGTTGACCAGATGCCGCCAGCCGTTCGGCAAACGCCCGCACAGGCTCATCGCCCGGCATTCGAGCCGACCACATGTCTCGGTGAGACGCGAGGTCGAGCGGTTTGGGTTGATAGCTCTGACAGCCCGCGAGCATCACGATGGCGCCCGCAAGGGCGACAGCGGGCCGGGATGGGTTCATCAGCAAGGTGGAACACTCCGAACGGGGTGAGGCAGACCGATCTGGCCTCACGTGCGCGCAGCGCACGTGATAGCACGACTGGGGTAACCAGCCGGATCTAGGTCAACAGCACAACTGTTCGGATTTGGATCAAATAATCCGGCGGTCGCCCACGAGTATGCGGCCTGAAGTGCCGTGCCGCACGCGGCATCCGCCACAGCCGATTTGCATCAGCCGATGATGCGATCGCGGCCGGTGTCGGTACCGAATCTCGCTCCCGGGCGTAAATCGCAACGCTGCCAATACAGCAGTCATGATGGTGCCCATGGCAGCAACAGTGGTCCTCGTCGAAGCAATCACCCGCACCGGGAAAGTCATGCGAGCCACAATCGCTCGGCGTACCTTCGGATTCGAGATGCGAGTGGCCGTGGGGATGCAACGACCCGTCATGATGGTGGATGTTGGCGTGGACATCGCCAGCGAATCGGATCGAAGCGGGTCCGCGCGATGCCAACGCCGCCGCGAGGAGCAACGCAAACACCGGCACAGGAAATCCATGGGCCAAAATCTTCACAGACGGAGCATAGCGTTTCTCACGGGGCGATGATCTCGCTGACGAGCCCGCACGATTTTGGTTCCAAAGGTCTATGGCATTTTATCTGCCGTCCCTCAACCCAAGACGCTCTGAGCATCTGGGCCCGGGCGCGACCATGACTGGCCCCCTCCTGCGTCGGAGAAACCTCTCTCAGACGCTGACGTGGCGGATGTTCCTGAATGGTCGCGTATGAGGCGCCAAAAGTGCCGTACTGACGTCACAAAGACGCTAAAGGTGTGGAGAATCGAAGAACCACCACCTACGGTCCGAACTAGAATCCCTCCAGACGAGGGTGGACGCTCCGCCCGACGGTTCGGAGAGGATGCGTTGCCAATACAACCTCCCAACTTCGATTGTCGCGATCCCATGGACGTGCTCCGCCTACGGCTTCGGGACTGGTGGTGGCCGACCGCGGCGGTGATCGCGATGGCGATTCCATTCCTAGGTCGCTCGTCCGGCCTCACGTACCAGATCGGATCCCTTGCGTACTACGCGAACACGTACGGCTTGCTCGTCTTCCTGCCGGCGATCTTTCTGGCGGGACTTCGATGGTGCTGGGTCGGAAGGCTCCGTCCCCGTGACCCGAACCGCTGCGGCCATTGCAATTATCGACTGGACTGGATGAACGCGGAACCGGGACCGCGGCACTGCCCGGAATGCGGCGCCGCCGCTTCGGGATCGACCGGCCGACGTCGCGTTCCGATCGCCCGCCTGCTGCTCGATCTGCCCGGCATCCTCGCCATGCTTCTCCCGATCGGACTCGCCGTGATGTTGATGCTCGCGATGCTCGGGCTGTTGGACCTCGATTGAAGGCCGAACGGCATTTCCATGCCGGCCGGCCGAGCGACCTCGGAACTTCGCATGTCATCACTGGGGACCGTCGCGTACCACCGGTTGATCCCACGAATGGAGCACGCCTCATGCCGACGACCACCCCCGAGCACGATGCACGCATCGCGAAGATGACCTTCGCCTCGGTCTATCCCCACTACGTCAACAAGGTCGAGAAGAAAGGGCGGACCCGAGAGGAGCTGCACGAGGTGATCCACTGGCTGACCGGCTTCGATGACGACCGTCTCCAAGTGCTCATCGATGAAGAAGTCACGTTCGAAACGTTCTTCAAACAGGCCACGCTCAACCCGAATGCGCCGCTCATCAAGGGTGTCATCTGTGGCTATCGGATCGAGGACATCGAAAATCCACTCACGCGGCAGACGCGTTACCTCGACAAGCTCGTCGACGAACTCGCGAAGGGCCGCAAGATGGAGAAGATCCTCCGAACGGAATGACTCCCCCGGGGAGGTGCCTCCTCGTCCGCACTTCGAATGCCACCCACGCCGACCGCTCGACGGCACGATTCGCGACGCCGACACCGGATCATCGATCCCGATCGCCGCGTGTCGTCGCTCGCCACCGCAAGCGAAACCGTCGGTTGAGCGGCAGCAGCCTGGAAGCGCCGCGACCGGTCACGGTCACCCCACGAACTTCGCGAAGGGATTGAACCT
>CALFOM010000129.1 GCA_937919685.1 uncultured Phycisphaera sp. | reverse complement strand
CGAGGTGAATCGACGCTTGCGGTCCATCTCCGATCGGACCCCGGCGAGAATCCGGATTCGAGGCGAACGTCCCCGAAGATCGGTCGGGTGATGGAATTTCATTTGCCATCACACCGAAGAACCTCTCATACTGGGCTCATGAAGACTTCAACCTCGGCATGGATGACATTCTCCCTCTTGATCTTGGCCGCCTCCGTCAATGTCGCCACCGCCGACATTCTGTCCGTGAATGTGGACGGCACTGGCGACTTCACATCGATCCAGGCAGCCGTTGACTCGGCCGACGACGGAGACTGGATTCTTGTGGGCCCCGGCGTCTACACCGAACCCAGCGATCAGGTCGTCGACCTCGTCGGCAAGAGCATTGTCGTGCAGGCCACCGGAACGGCGCAGGAGACGATCATCGACGGCGAGGGAATACGACGTGGAATCTTCTGCGGCAATGGCGAAACGCCCGCGACGATCATCGAGGGCTTCACGATTCGAAATTGCGTAGCGACTTGGTACGACTGGAACGGGAATGGCGCGATCGACTTCTGGGAGTATTTCGGCGGCGGATGCTGGAACCGCAACGGAAGCAACCCGACCATTCGCGGGTGCGTCTTCGTAGAGAATCAGGCCGAGTATGGCGGCGCCATCTACAACGGCGACGAAACCGGCGTCGCCGCCGATCCTCGCCTAGAGGGATGCCAGTTCCTCGACAACGGCATTTCGCAGGGGCTGGGCGGCGCGATCTACAACATGAGCAGCAGCCCCGTACTCACGGATTGCATCTTCTCTGGGAACCGGTCGTACTTCGGCGGCGCGGTTCTCAATTTCAACGGAAGCGATCCGACGTTTGAAGGATGCGCCTTTCTTCTGAACCATGCTTCCAGCGACGGCGGCGCCATGTACAACGATGCGAGCGAGCCGGCCCTTACGAATTGCGACTTTATCGAAAACACGGCATCCGACGACGGCGGTGCCATTTTCAACGCCGACCCTTCGAGCAACGCCAACATTCCCGTTTTTGAAGGATGCACGTTCCGTGCCAACACCGCTTCAGGCGAAGGCGGCGCCGTCCATAACTTCTCGACAAGCCCAATCATCAGCCACTGCGAGTTCTTAGAGAACGGTGCCAATGCCGGGGGCGCGATCTACAGTTGGAACTCCAGTTCCCCTGCCATCGGTTCAACCATGATTTGCGGCAATACCCCCGACCAGATCGGCGGGCCCTTCTCAGACCAGGGCTCCAATATGATCTCCGAAGACTGCGGCAACGGATGCTCGACAGACCTTGACGGCGATGGAACGACCGGCGGTGGCGATCTTGGCCTTCTCTTCGTCGCCTGGGGCCGCTGCGCTGGCTGCGCCGCCGACTTCAATGACGACGGCGTGGTGAACGGAAGAGACCTCGGAGTCATGTTCGTGGCATGGGGCCCTTGCTTCTGAACGACCTCGGCCATGCCCTCCCACTCCGGCTCGCCACCGCGCGAACCGACGTGACATGCTTTGGGAGCGGTCTTCGATCCGCACCCATTCTCAACCCTCGGCCTGAGGAGATATGCTCCGCCTGATGAGTACCCTCTTTGCCATCATTGAAGATCCCATCAGCGGAGCCTGGCCGCTCGCGGGCTGGGGAGGCTTGCTTCTGGCGATCCTCGCCCTGGCCATCGGCTTCGCCTTGGGCCGGAGAAGCCGCGGCGCCGTCAACGCCGACTCGACTCGTCCCTCGAATATCTTCGAATCAGCAGAGACACCCGATCTCGGCCTCCTGTCAATCGATCCCAACGGCAATCTCATCGGATGGAGCCCGGGAATCGGACTCCGGCTCGGGTTGCAGAAGTCTGGAATGACGCGGCTTCTCCCTTCGACCCGATGGCGAGAGAACATCCACGAATCCGACCAGTCGACGCTGTCATCGATCATCGATGATGCGACACCGACACACGCGAGCCAGGGTCAGTTTCGAGTCAAGGATGGGCTCCAAGGTTGGCGATGGATGCATGCACGATGCCTGCCGGATGAGACCGGGTCAATCCAGATGCTGCTGGTCGACCTGACCGACCGGATCGAAGCGGAACGTGATCAGCGAGAATTGACTCACGTCCACCGAGTGGTTGCGACGGTGATCGAAGCCCTTGCCAGTTCCGAGGACGTCGAAGAGACCGCGACGGAAGTGCTGGCACTGCTCGGGGAGGAACTTGAACTGACGCGGCTCTCCTGGTTTGAAGTCGACCAGTATTCCGGCGATGTCAATCTGCTCGCCGCATGGCCAAACCACCCCTCAGGCGATACGCCAAAGTTCAATCCGAAGGATGGCATCACTGACGAATCCGGACTCCTTAGCGGCGGAATCCCGCTGATGGGCACGCCCGAACACCCCCACGCCCTCTTCCTTCCCATCCATCTCAATGGCCGACTTTCTTCTGTTTTGACGTTGGAAACGGAGGCACTCGATCAATGGACCAATACGACGCTCACCGAACTTTCGCGAGTCGGCGACGCGTTCGGCAGACGCATCGAACAGAGAGAATCGGCCGACGAAAGGCAGGCATTTGCGGCCCTAAAAGGTTCGCTGGAACGATCCGAGGTCATCGCGCAGTTGACCAGCGGCGTTGCCCACGATTTCAACAATCTTGTCTTCGCGATCTCCGGACGCGTCTCGCTCCTGCTTCGGCATGCGAAGGATCCTACGTTTGTCGAAGGCCTGGAAGAGATTCGCTCGACCGTCGCCTCCGCGGGCGAACTCGTCACGCGTCTCCTTGCCGCCCAACGTGGGGACGACGAACCGGTCGAGATCCCGCTCGAAGCGGAACTCCAAAAGGTGGCCCGGACCGCCCAGCGACTCATTCCAAAGCGAATCAACTTTCATTCCACGATCGATCTCGGGGACAACGCGAGCGAGTTGGTCATCATTGCCCCACCGAACGTCCTTCAGCAACTGCTCCTCAACCTCGTGGTCAATGCTCGCGATGCGCTCCGGTCGGAGGGGCGGATTGAACTCTCGGCCAAGAGGATCGCCGAAGACTCGGTAGAAATTCGGGTCGACGACGACGGCCCCGGGATCCCGCCGATGGATCGAGATCGATTGAAGGCGCCCTTCGTCAGCGGCGGCAAGAGCGACGGCAACGGACTCGGTCTCGCGATCTGCTGCCGGGTAGTCGAGGAGTCTGGCGGACAGTTTGAACTGCTGGACTCACCACTCGGAGGCCTGGGAGCCCGGGCGGTGATTCCAGTCCAAAGCGGCGCGATCAAGGCCACCGAGAAACGGACGATCCCAAAGGCCAAAGAACGAACCCCGAGTTCGATACTGGTCGTCGAAGACAATCAGGTGATCCGCGACGTGCTCGTCAAGTTCTTCCAAGGTGTCGGCGCGACCGTCTTCTCTCGTGGCGACGCTCTCACCGTCGAGACGATCCTTCAGGAACACCCGGAGATCGAAATGCTCGTCTTGGACATCGACCTCCCAGAACGAACCGGAGTCGAGTGCCTGCAGAGTCTTCGAGACGCCGGCGTGCAGATACCCTGCCTGCTGGTGACCGGTGGGGTGACCGACCCCCCCGAACTCGAGCGAATCGCTTTTCTTCGAAAACCGTTCAAGATCGATGCACTGCTGTCTTGCGCCCGAACACTGCTCGGGGCATATCCACCAGACGACGGGAAATGACTCGATCCGCCATCCGGGATGCCAGAGAGACGGCCGAGATCAGGGTTCGATCAGGCCTTCGCGGATTGCGTATCGCGAAAGACCCACACGATCATGGATTTTCAGCTTCGTCATCAATTGCGTGACGTGCTTGTCCACGGTCTTCACGCTGATGTGCATCAGCGGGGCGATCTCCTTCTTGGAGAGGCCCTTGGCGATGTATCGGAGCGTCTCCAGCTCTCGGGACGAGAGGAGCGAAAGCCTTGAACCGCCCCCCTGCTGCCCGGGCATCGTGGCGATGCGATTGCTCACACTCGTGGAGTAGAAGGTGCCACCTCTGCCGACAGCACGGATCGCGGACACCAGTTCCTCGGGATCATCACCTTTGTAGACATAGCCCCGGGCTCCTGAGGCCTTCGCAGATTCGATGAAATGATCGTTGCAGGAGCCCGAGAGGAAGATCACTTCGGTCTTCGGACTGATCTGTCGAACCTCCGTGGCCGCTTGGAACGCGTCGATTCCCGGCATGTCGATGTCCAGCACGACGACATCCGGACGGTTCTTGGCGGTCTCTCGAAGGGCCTGGTCAGCATTCTCAACATCTGCGACGACGCTGAGGCCAGCCGAATCGTTGAGTAGCGCCACCAAAGCGGAACGGATAAGCGAATGGTCGTCGGCGATGATCACGCTCTGATTGGATTGCATGGAGTTCCCCGCGTCATTTTGTCGGCGGACCTTTGAATTCTGCCCGATGAGAGTGGCCCCCGGCCACTCAATTCTATCTTCACTGGAGAAAATAGTCTGAGGTTTATGTGAGGAGAAACAGACCCCGAAGGGGTAGAAACCCGGATCTGTGGTTTCCCAAACGCGAGTTCAGGCATGCACCCCATAGAGAAACAGAAGGGAAGCGTGTTTTATGGTTGACGACCATCCGGCGAGGCAACGGATCCGGATGGCTTCAGATCAGGTCCAGGAAATGGTCCAAAGCTGAGTGAGCTGGACGACCGCATCGTTCCGGGGATTGCAGGAACGAACACACGCAGGAAGGCGAATCTCGATGGAAACCCAAGAAACGAACGTGAAGCAGGAACGTGCAGACCTCGTGCTGGGCCTCTTTGAGGCCTACTACAACCGGGTGTACGCATTTGCAAGAAAGTCTGCCGAGCCGGCCGTCGCCGAGGACGCCACGCAAGAAGCCTTCGTGCGGCTGCTCCAGCACCCAAGACTGGAGGAACTGGAGATCTCCATCAGCTACCTGCTGAAGATCGTGCACAACATCCTCCGCCGCCGATACTCGCGTTCCGTTCGGCTTCGTGAAATCCTCGACGAGAAGGTAAAGCCTCGCGAACGGCAGCGAAACGAAGCCTGCGACACCCTCGAGGGCCGGACCGAAGAGCGCGTTGCAACCATGAATTCCGTCGAACGAGCGTTCGGACGACTGAGCGATGATGAGCGGGACGCACTGCGAATGATCGTATGCGAAGGAAAAAGCTACGCCCACGCGGCGCGAAGCCTCGGCGTGTCAGTGACCATGATCAACAACTGGAAACACCGCGGCATCGACAAACTCCGGCGAACCCTCGACGCTGAAAAGGCCATCGAGAGCTCACGCCTGAGTCAACGTCACGCACGTTCCGCGTGATCGATTCGAGCGAACAGGGGATGCTCCATGCCTGGCCATAGGGCGCTCTGGAGATTTGCTTGAAACAACCGTTCGGCCGCAATCGAGACCACATCCATGCCGTGAGGCTGATAGCCTCATGGCATGGTTGATGAAGACCCCACCGATGACGATCTCGACCGTTTTGCCGGCGAAACCGGATACTGCCCTGATTGCGGGGGAGAGATCTGGGACGAGGCATACCAGTGCCCGCATTGCAACGAGATCGTCGAGAATCGGGTCAGCCGCACCCCGACCGACAAGGCCGGCGGCATCCTCTCCGCGAAATCCGTGGTGGTACTGGTCATCGCGATCATCGCGGTCCTGGTCCTGCTCCAACTCCGATGACCAACTCCCCCGCCTCCGATACTCTGGAAGATCCGTGTACTCCCGAGAACGAGGAACGGAAACGTTTTATTCTGCACGTCGTCCAACCCGGCCTGGCGGGATTGATGGATGGCTCGGTCTCGACCCTGGCACCGCTATTCGCGGCCGCGTTTGCCACCAAAGAAACGGGTCCGACATTCAAAGTCGGACTCGCCGCAGCGCTCGGCGCCGGCATCAGCATGGCCTTCGCGGAAGCGATGAGCGACGACGGCAAGATGAGCGGTCGAGGTTCGCCGGTCGCCCGAGGACTGGTCTGCGGCGGCGCCACGACCGTCGGCGGACTGGGGCACACTCTTCCGTATTTGATCAACGAATTCGAAGTCGCCACGATCGTGGCCGTTGCCGTGGTCTTGGTGGAACTTCTCGCGATCTCGATCATTCGGCGTCGATACATGGATACGCCGCTTCTCAAGGCCCTCTTCGGCACCATGATCGGCGGATTGATCGTCTTTGGCTGCGGTGTTCTCATCGGCCAGAGTTGAAACTCTCCTCTGAGTTTCACGACTCTTCCTACCTCACCGGCTTTC
This sequence comes from uncultured Phycisphaera sp., assembly GCA_937919685.1. Lineage (GTDB taxonomy): Bacteria > Planctomycetota > Phycisphaerae > Phycisphaerales > SM1A02 > UBA12014. The sequence goes on along the minus strand of CALFOM010000129.1, from coordinate 2,482 downwards.
CTTCTGGAGCCCCCCATGCCACGTACCCTTTCTAAAATGGTGAACCTCCACACCGTCGCCCCTGACTTCAGCCTCCCTGATTCAGAGGGGCGGCTGCACAGCCTGCAGGATGCTGCCGCCGCACCAGCGATCTTGGTCGGATTTATCTGCAATCACTGCCCGTTCGTGGCCCACATCGCCGACCAGTTCTCTGAACTGGCTCGGGAATGGAAAGGTGCTGGTCTGGCGATCTACGCAATCATGTCCAACGACGTCGAGAGCCACCCCGCGGATCATCCAGACCAAATGGCGAAGGAGTCCGAAGCACGGAGTTACACGTTCCCGTACCTATTCGACGAGGACCAGTCCGTCGCCAAGGCATTCGGCGCGGCGTGCACGCCTGATTTCTTCCTCTTCGACGCGGATCGGCGCTTGGTGTACCGCGGCCAGTTCTGCGACAGCCGACCGGGCGGCGAGGAACCAGTGACCGGCGCCGATCTCGACACGGCGGTCGAAGCCGTTCTGGAAGGCCGGCCGGTTCCGGATGAACAGCGGCCCAGCCTCGGCTGCAACATTAAGTGGAAGCCCGGACACGAACCCGCCGACTGAATCGAGTTCCGATCGATCGGAGATGCGACTGGTGGTCAATCGCCGAACGGCCCTCAAACCAGACGACCTCTCCGGAGTGAATTCGCGGGGGCCAAAAATGGAACGCGGCCTCCCGAAGGAAGCCGCGAAGCGAGGCGGACGGGACTCGAACCCGCAACCACCGGCGTGACAGGCCGGTACTCTAACCAATTGAGCTACCGCCCCTCGCTGAATTTTCCACTCGCCGAATCGGCGAGACCTCGGCGGCGAACCGCTGAGACGGTACAGATTAGCGTCCATCGCACGTCCGTCAAGTCGCCGAGAACGCCGATTTGAGACCATTCAGGGCGAGGTCACTTGGTGTCCGCCCAACTCGGCCCCCAAGACGGCTCGGCCAGAAGCGGAACCGCCAGATCCATGGCCTGCTCCATGCGTGCTTGGACAAGAGAGGCGACGGACTCGGCCTCCTCCTCGGGGACCTCGAAGACCAGTTCGTCATGAATCTGGAGGATCATGCGAGCCCGAGGATGGACGCCAGGAAGGGTCTGGTGCAGATCGATCATGGCCCGCTTGATGAGGTCGGCAGCACTCCCCTGAACCACGGTGTTGATGGCCATGCGCTCGCCCTGTGCTCGTTCCTGCGGGTTGCGCGCATGAATCTGTGGAATCGACCGACGACGCCCCAGAATCGTCGAGACCCATCCTTTCGTGCGAGCCTGCTCGATGCAGGCGGCAAGAAAGTCGTTGATTCCGGGAAATCGTGCCTTGTAGTCGGTGATGATCTGGTCGGCACGGGCCACGTCGGTATCGCCCCCCAGCCTCCGAGCAAGACCGTAGGCGGTCACGCCGTAGACGATGCCGAAATTGATCATCTTCGCCGTGGTCCGTGCCGCGGCGTCGACTTCCTCGAGGGGAATCCCCATCACTTCGCTGGCGACCGCCGCGTGAATATCGTCGCCTCGGTGGAACGCCGCCTGCAGGTTCTCGTCACCCGAGAGATGCGCCAACATCCGAAGCTCGACCTGGGAGTAGTCAGAGGCAAGCAGCACATGCCCCGGTTCCGCGACGAACGCCTGCCGAATCCGACGACCGACCTCGGTCCGGATCGGAATGTTCTGGAGGTTCGGATCGCTCGATGAAAGCCGGCCGGTCGCCGTCACCGTCTGATTGAAGGAGGCGTGAATCCGTCCGGTCTCGGGGCGAATGGCCTCCTTGAGTGCCACAAGATACGTATTGACGAGCTTGGTCAATTGCCGGTACTCAAGAATGAGCGTCGGAATCGGCGTCTCGACGTTGGGGTCTTCGACCAGCTTCTCCATGACCTCGGCATCGGTGCTGGGGCCGGTCTTCCCCTTCTTCAACGGTTTGATCCCCAACCCGGGCGGTTCCGCGGACGGCAGGTTGAAGAGCGCCGCCGCCAGTTGTCTGGGCGAATCAGGACTGAACGCATGCGGGGCCGCTTCCACGATTTCCTGCCGGAGCTCTTCGATTCGGACCTGAAGCACCTCCCGCTGACGATCAAGTTCATCAGGCTCGACTCGAATTCCCTCGTACTCGAGACCAGCCAGGACCTCGACCAGTGGAACCTCGGTCCCGTCATAGAGGGTTGCGAGCCCCTCCGCCTCCAGTTGTCCTCTGAATCGCCGCTCGAGGCGTAGAGAGACGTCTGCATCCTCGCCGGCATACGGTGCGGCCTCGGCCAGCGGAACCTCACTGAACGGCCGCTGGTTCTTTCCACGTCCGATCAACGCCTCAATCGGCACGCAACGGCGATCAAGCACCGCTTCGCTCAGTGCGTCGAGTTTGTGAGTCGCTCTCGTCGCATCCTCGACATACGACGCGATCATCGAATCGCCCACGATGCCCCGGACCTCGAAACCGTGGGCTCGCAGCACCACAAGGTCGAACTTCAGGT
>CALFOM010000128.1 GCA_937919685.1 uncultured Phycisphaera sp. | reverse complement strand
CCGACGACCCCACCACCGACCATGCGACCAAGAGGCTTCTGCACGCCATGGACGCTCGAGCAGGGGTTGCCGTTGCGTTTCATCTCCCCACGGTGCGCACCGTCGCGACTGACGATCAAGTTCGGGGGATGTACTTCCTTTCCGAAGATGTTCAACTGGACTCCATCGAGGCCATTGCGATGGCCCCCGGCGGCGCCGCGATGCTCATGAAGGATGGGACCTTTCAGCTCCCGCCATCATGTCCCGTCGCACAACTCGATGGGACGAGCCTGCTCCAATCCCACGCTCCCGAACTCGAAGTGCTGGGTGACCTTGGCTTTCTCTGCATCGGGATCGGGCAGATCCCCGGACTTCCCCCCGTCGCGCTGGCCTTGGACTTTCAGGATGGCTGGGCGCGGGGTGCCGCCATCTTCTCTTCCGCCCCAAAGGGGTCAGGACTCGAACTTCTCGCGGCGATTGGGGTCCGAATCTTGAAGACCGAAACACTCGCCGACGGACGCGTGCTGGTTCATCTGGAGAATCGACTCGAAGCACATTTCGATGCCGCCAGGCTCTCCAGCTATCAACGAACCGGGAACTGCAATCGGTTTTTTCTCACCCACGGCACCGCGACCGACGGCATCGAACAAGGACTCATGGATGCCAGCCGTGTTCGAATCGCGGCAGGGCGCGAACGGGTCGCGAAGTCGGTCATCGAACTGGCATCGAAGGCGTTGGACGAGGGCCTCTCCCTCGAAATGAGATCGCCGGGGCAGTCCTTGACCACGTCGTATGGCGACCTCGTGCCATTGGGGTTTCTGGGCCTGGCACTCCGAACGGTCATGGAATCGAAGGGCCCGCATTCCGAGGCCGCGAAAGAAGTGCTTGATCGCCTCACCGGCCATCTTGAGCGTCACCGCGCTTCCGGTTTCTGGGGTTATTCCCAAGGCTGTATTCCGACCAGCACCGACACCGCCCTCGTGGCATTGGCAGGGGTGATCCCAGACTTCGATCAGGTCGATCAACTTCGAGGACCAACCAAGGGATTCACGCCACAACGCTGTTCGGATACCGGCGAAGCGTTCACCATGAAACAGACGCTCGCCACGGCACACTGGGAAGAAGAGGACGTACCGACGACCGCCTTACTTGAATCGCTCCGGATCGATGCCGGTCTGACCCCAGAGATTAATGCCAAGTGGTTGCTGTCTCGATTCCAGTTGTGGGGCGGCCTCTACTTCAACGCCCCGATGCTCGGCCTCTGGTCGATGGCCCGAATCTCAAGCCGACTCGGTCCATGGGAACCCCTTGAACCCAAAGACAAGGACGAGAACACACCGACCGGAGAAAAGGAACCGGCGTCGGTCACCACAGAACGGCAAGACCGAAGCGATCGGAAGACGCTCCGGAATACCATCCTGCAGATGATGGAGGGTCATCGAAACGAGGACGGTGGATTCGGTTCGTTCGACCCACTTCTGAACAACAGCCTGGCCGTCCTGACGCTCGCCGAACTCGGCCTGGTCGACCGAGCGGCAACGATTGCACAACTCCGTATCCTTGACGCTTGGGAACGACCCGACGGCCCCGAGACACCGTTCCATTCGACGCTGGCACTTCCACGTCCGACCACAATCGAAGATATTTTCGCACAACAGCAACTTCCTGCGGCAGCCGTTCTGCATGAACATGTCCATCAAGCAAGTACGTACGAGGATCCCCATCGACTGATCGGGACGGCCGTGGCATGCCTGGCCTTACACGTCGACGCGGACCCTGCGGTTCGTGATCGGTTCCTCGACGTCGAGCGTGCCCCGGCAGTGTTCCACCGGCCGACATCCCCGATCGAGCAGGCGATGCACCATGTCCGAGGCTATTGCCAGCCGAAGACCTCACCAGGCCTCGACTTGGACGACCCCTTCTGTATTCCGGAAAGACGCGTTCCGCTCTTGGAGGCGATGACATCGAGCCTTGACCGGCTCGGTCCCCTCCTCGTCTCCGCCTCGGCAGCAACCCGGCTTCTCGCGGCGATCCGGAAGACCAAAGGCGATCACATCAAGTCAGGCACTTTTGGCGTCGAAATCCGCCTCCATGCCGGAGACGATGCCATCGATTTTCTCTGGTGTGCTTCGCGGGGAAATCGGAATCTCATCGCACTTCTGAATGAACCCGATCCGACATCGCGGCTCCGACACCTGGCCAGGCTCTGGGACATCCTCCCAGAAGAGAACAAGCCTTCGATCGCATTCATCGACAACATCTGGTTCGAGTTCGATCTCGACGGACCCAATGACCTTCCACCAGCGTTTTTCTTCGGCCCATCGACGATTCAGAAAGACCTTTCGGCTGAGTACGGCGTTCAAGAGGTCGGCGTCAACGTGCGTCGGATCACGCGGGCACTGAACCTGGAATCAGGGCTTACTGAAGGACTGCTGAAAACCGCGGACTATCTGGATCATCTTGGCAAGCTCAGCGTCAAGGCACCGGTTTTCCAGACCGGCCTCATGTTCTCAAGGCCGGATACGCCAGTGCGCCTCTGTTTCGGTCCGACCAATGAGGCCGAGTCACTCACGCTCCTGGTCGGGTTGGGATTGGAGCACATGATCGCTGACTGCGAGAAGATCATCGCCTCGGCAGCATCATGCGAAACGAAGACCGCGATCTGCGTGGACGTCACGCCTCATGGCGTTTCAGATCGCGTTGGTCTCGAGCTGCATACCAGCCCTCAGAATCCCGATTCGAAAAAGCAATGCATTCGAGGCCTCGTCGCACGACTTCAGGCGATGGACGCCTTGGACGCCGAACGGTCCCAAGCATTCCTCGACTCCGAAGGCTGGGATGAACTCTCCGGGGCGGGCGGCTGCAATCGAAGTATCAACCACGTCAAATGCGTGGTCAGACCGAGCGGCCCCGTGGAGACCAAGGGGTATCTGGCATTCCAACGGGTCAAACGGCCTCGGAGTTGAGCGCTTTCTCGTCGCCCTGCAAGCCGATCGCCGATCAATCATGCATGCATGCATGCATGCATGCCGAAACGAATCACGAAAACGCCCTCGGTCACGAGGTGTGACCGAGGGCGAATTCAGATGGGCCCAAGAGGACTCGAACCTCCGACCTCACCCTTATCAGGGGTGCGCTCTAGCCAGCTGAGCTATGAGCCCGGGTTCCTGATCACTCAGGACGGAACAGTGTAGCGGGATTCTCGGCTCCGACAAGCCTGCTACAGCCGTCGGAAGGCCATGCTCCGGAGGTTCAATCAACCTCTTAGATCACCATGCCCGGAGATCTCCGAGCAGCGGTTCCACGAGGTCTTTCAGGGTCACGACACCCAAGGGCCTTCCCTCGATGCTCTCGACGATTCCCAGAGGCCGGCGGTCGACGCGGAGAATCTCCAAGGCGATCATCGCCGACGTGCCAGGAGCGAATCGAGGAATGTCTCGATCGAGCATCTCGTCGATCGACTTCCGTCCGAGCAACAAATCCTGAACCGTCACCACCCCGACCACCCGATCCTGTCCGTCGACGACCGGTAGTCTGGAACGACGCGTGCGCGCCGTCAGACGGGTTGGATCCTCCCCGATGGCGGATTCCGTTGCCGTGATCACCTGACGCCAAGGGGTCATCTCGCCGGCCACCGTCAAGCGACGCATCGAGAGCACGCGATCCGCGAGATCAAGTTGCTCTTCGGTCAACGCGCCTGATTCGGCGCTTTCTCGAAAAAGTCGCGAGACGCGAGCACGGGCGGTGGTGTCGATTCCTTCCGGAGTCCGGATGAGCAACTGGACGATTCTCGCCACCACCCACAGCAGTGGAACCAACCCGATCACCGTCATCAACCGCCGCATCCAGACCAGTTGCGGTGTGAACCGCAGCATCCAGTGATCCGCGTTGATGCGGAAGAGGTCCTTGGGAATCGTCTCACCGAAGACGAAGAGAATCGGCACCACCAGGAGCGTGTTCAAACCGACGATCGCCCATTCTGAGACGACGAATGCACTCAGGATCGCCGCGACCCCGAGGCTTCCGGCATAGTTCGCCGCGCTATTCAAGATGAGCAAGGCCGAAAGGAGCCGCTCGGGTTCCTCGACCTCTGCTTCGAGTCGAACGGCATTGCGGTCGCCCCGTCCGGAACGGACTGCAAGCCGAACCCGATCGACCACGTAGAGTCCAGTCTCCAGCCCGCTAAAGATCGCACTCGCGAAGATGCCCGCAACGGCAAGAATAATCGGCGTGAAGATGGAGGCGAGGATGACGCTCATGAGCTGTCCTCCACCAGATCCACGATCGCTGTTTCGACTCTGCCCTTTTCGACCCGCTCGGCGACCAGTCGAACGTTGACCAGTTGGATCTCGTCCCCTGCTCGGGCCAGACGCCCGAGCCTCGCCAGAAAGAGGCCCCCGACCGTCGACACTCGGCGGTCATCGACCGCAGGCCCGAAAGTCGCCTTCCATTCATGAAGAGGCATCAGGCCACTCACTCTCCAGCGTGCCTCCGCGAGACGCACGGGATCGACAAACTCGGTGTCGTTGGCGCCACCAATCTCCCCGACCAGTTCCTCCGCAACATCCTCGATGGTCACCAGGCCGGCGGTGCCACCAAACTCGTCCACCACGATCGCGATGGTCGACCCCTCGGTTCGAAATCTGGCGAGCAATTGTTCCACCGATGCCATCTCAGGCACGAACGCGGCGGCACGACAGAGCGATCGCAATCCTTCGGGATCGGGAGCGTCGCCGTCACCCTCGAGAAGAAATCGTCGGCAAGAGAGGATGCCGATGATCTCGTCAAGATTCTCCCCATGAAGTGGAATACGCTGGAGATTACTTTCGGCGATGAGGTCACGGATCGAAGCGGGCTCGTCGCCAACCCCAACCGATAGAACCGAGACTCGAGGAGTCATGATGTCGCGGACCCGCAGGGTCCGAAACGATACGACCTCGCGCAGCAGCGTCTCTTCATCACGATCGATCACCCCCTGTCGGAGCGACAGATCGATGAGCGCCTCGAGTTCCTCGGAGTCGAGCCGTGCTTCGACGGGGCGGCCAATCAGCCGATGGAGCGGCTCGATGAGAAACGATCCAATACTACGCCCCAAAGGAGAGAGCACTCGATGGAGTATCGCCAGGGGTGGCCCGAGAAATCCGGCCGCGCCGACTCGATGGGCCTGCCCAGCGAGTTTCGGCGCCACTTCACCGAAGACGATGACCGCAAAGAGCGTGAACAACCCGAAGAACACTCCTGCCAACGGCGTTGAACCGTGACGCAGCATCAGCATCGAACTGACCGTCATGTAGACGGTATTCACCGTCATGTTCCCGAGAAGGATCGTCACCAAGAGTCGACGCGGATCGCGAAGAAGCCCCTCCACCGCGATGGCGATCAGACCGCCGCGACGACGGATCGCCGTCCGGTCGTCGGTACGAAGACCAAAGAAGACGGTTTCAGATGCCGAGAAGAATCCACTCGCCACGAGAAGTGGGACGAGGGAGACGAGCAACAGGTAGTCGGTGACGTCTAGTTGGGGCACCGGTTCAGAGGTCCAGAGCATTCAGTCCGGGATCGATCTGCTCAAGCATCCGCTGTGAGTATCGCCAGCGATTCAGCTCGCGTCGAATCGCGACCAGATCACTTGATCCGGGTCGATGGGCGGAATCAGATCCAACGCCATCAAAAAGCCGTTCCACGGATTCGCGGCGGGCATCCCACTCCCCTCTGGCCCAGGTCTCCAACCTGGATCGGCCGACTTCATCGTCGAGTTGATGTGCCTCCTCGAGTTCCATTCGAACCTCGAGCATTGACTCCAGAAAACCATCAGGGAGGCCGTGATCCTCGGAGGGGCTTGGCCCGCCATGAATCGCCAGCAGTGCCTCGGCACGACCGAGATCGTCTTCGAGAAGCCGAACCGCCGCGTGCACGGTCGCGAGCTCGTCAGTGCAGGTTGCCGCGGCGATCGCATCAGTCGCTCGATCTGGATGCAGCCGCGACGCCATCCGCGTGGCACGCCGTTGCAGATCGTCACGGTCCAGTCGGAATCGCACCGGGATGCCAAGAAGTGAGAAAATATCAGAGGTCATCGATGCAGTATCCCAAGTTCAACGGAAGGAATCGAGCCGATCGCGTTCCGCCTCCCTAGTCAGTCTTGCCCAAAGCCTCAGACTTCGAGAAACTACCGAAATCACGACGAGGTCAACGAAGGCGACAATGACCAACGAGCCAAGAGGCACGCGATCCAAGGCCACTCCGATTTTCGAACCGTCTCAACCGCGACGAGGGTTTCGACCAGATCGTCGGGGACGCGCATCGACGTTCTTCCGGATTCGACGCGGAAGCCCCGCAGCACCGTCACGATTTCCGATGGTCACCGGTGTGGCGTCTTCCTTCACCAAAACAGACTTCTTCACCGCCTGATTGACCACGAGTCGGCGGCCTCGGAGTTGATGACCATCAACTCCAGCAATCGCCCGAGCAGCCTCCACGACGTTCGGCATCATCACGATGGCGAAGCCGCGGAACTTCTCGGTCTCCTTGTCGATCGCCATCGCAATATCCTCGATCGTGCCATATGGCTCGAACAACGACTGGATCTCCTCCAGTTCGGCAGCGTAGGCAATGTTCCCAACGTAGATCTTATTTTGTGGCACGTGCGTACCCCCCGCCGTAGTTTCTGACACTCTCGATGGCTGTGACCAGCCTACGCGAATGGCTTCGCATCTTCAAGCAAGGAAGCCACCTTGCCCATCCCAATCCGCGACGGCATCTCGTCCAGATCCCTATTTTTGGTTCATAAGCTCGAGAAAAACCGGGGCAGTCCCCCGCTCAAGCCCCTGGCATCGTTCGAAGCTCCAGTCCAAACGAACCTCGAACTCCAACCTCCTGGTTCTCCGAAAAAAACCAAGACCCCTCGAGCTCCAACGCCAACCTCGAATCTCAACCTGCCCAGAGCATCCAACAGAAACCACCGCTGAACCGACCGAATCGCCAAAAGCCCATCGACCGATGATCATCAATAACCGATCACCGATCACCTCACCTCACGTCACGTCACGTCACGTCACGTCACGTCACGTCACTTGGAGATGCAAAGCCGTCTCAAAAGTAGCCGTTCCAAAAACAAAGGTGGCCCGACCGAGGTTTCCCTCGGCCGGGCCTAAATGTCGGCGATAACCTACTTTCCCGCTAAGCAGTATCATCGGCAGAACGAGCTTCACTTCTGTGTTCGGGATGGGAACAGGTGTTTCCTCGTCCTAATGGTCACCGACAAACGCCTGACCAGGCTGTCACCCAGCCAGGCGGTAATCGTGCAAATGTCGCGTATCGAGACCAAGTAATCTTGTATCGGGACTCACCGGCCGAAGCCAGCTGTCCCACCATGTGACCTTCTGTGCTCGACCTGTCACCCAATCCTATGGATCGGGGCAGGGTCGGCACGGTCAAATCTTCGACCGTTAGTATCGCTTCGCTGAATGCGTTTCGGCACTTACACGTGCGACCTATCAACCCGATAGTATTTCGGGGGTCTCAAAGCAATGCTCATCTCGAGGTGGGCTTCCCGCTTAGATGCTTTCAGCGGTTATCCCTGCCGCACTTAGCTACCCAGCGGTGGACCGAGCGGTCCAACTGGCTCACCAGGGGTGCGTCCTTCCCAATCCTCTCGTACTAAGGAAGTTTCCTCACAACATTGCAACGCCCACAGCAGATAGGGACCGACCTGGCTCACGCCGGTCTGAACCCAGCTCGCGTACCACTTTAATCGGCGAACAGCCGAACCCTTGGGACCGCCTTCAGCCCCAGGATGTGATGAGCCGACATCGAGGTGCCAAACCGCTCCGCCGCTATGGACGCTCGGGAGCGATC
>CALFOM010000127.1 GCA_937919685.1 uncultured Phycisphaera sp. | reverse complement strand
ACGGGGATTTGACCGCAGAAAACCACTTCGGACGCTGCGGGGTGGGGCTGTCATCGCGGATCGGACGTCTGGCTTCGCGTGATGAATCACTCCACGACGGTGGGGACTGGCCCAGTGCTCGTCCGAGGGGCGTCTCCGATTCCCGTGGGCCATCGGCCATCGCTCAGACACCCCTAAAGAAGCAAGACGCCCCCGAGCCGTTTCCGGCCAAGGGGGCGTCTTGAAAAATGCGGATGAGAGGGCTCGAACCTCCACGGGATTTTACTCCCACTAGAACCTGAATCTAGCGCGTCTGCCAATTCCGCCACATCCGCAGGTGCTCAGGAACCGACCTCGCAAGCGAGGAACGAGGCAGCGTATCCGATTCCTCTGCCTCGTCAACATTCCCGAAGGCCAGAGACCGTTCGCCCGAAGAGAAGCAAAAGGGACAACGATCTTCGACCGAAAATGGCGGCGGATGATCATGCCTTCGACAACGACCAGTGACAGCGCCATTGAGAATGACAGTCCCCTGCGCGGTGGGCACAGGGGACCGTCTTCATCATCTCTTCTCCGGCATTCAGAGGTGATCCAAAAGATCCCTTCGGAACGCCGATTGGGCTCCCGTCATTTCCCCGCGTCGTCGTTGGATTCCACCTTCTCGACCGGTACGACTGGACCCAACCGGCTCTCCAGAACCTTCGCTCGCATCTCGGCGAAGAGATCCGGATTGTCGCGAAGGAACTGCTTGGAGTTTTCTCGCCCCTGGCCGAGGCGGATCTCTCCGTAACTGAACCAGGCGCCGGCCTTCTGCGCAATATTGTCCTCTACGGCAAGGTCCAACAGGTCGCCTGATGTGCTGATGCCCTCGTCGAACATGATGTCGAACTCGGCAAGCCGGAACGGTGGAGCCACCTTGTTCTTTACCACCTTGGCTCGCACGCGGTTGCCCACGTTGTTCTCGCCATCCTTGATCGCACCGATGCGGCGGATGTCGATTCGGACTGAGGAGTAGAACTTCAAAGCACGACCACCCGTGGTGGTCTCGGGACTGCCGAACATCACGCCGATCTTCTCGCGAAGCTGGTTGATGAAGAGCACGATGCACTCACTCTTGGCAATCGCACCGGTGAGCTTCCGGAGGGCCTGACTCATCAGTCGAGCCTGAAGGCCCATATGAGAGTCGCCCATCTCGCCTTCGATTTCCGCTCGAGGAATGAGTGCCGCCACCGAGTCGATCACGATGATGTCGACGGCGTTGGAACGAACCAGCATCTCGCAGATCTCCAACGCCTGTTCGCCGGTGTCCGGCTGACTGAGGAGCATTTCGTCGATGTTGACCCCGAGCTTGCGAGCCCAGGACGGATCGAGGGCGTGCTCGGCGTCGATGAATGCCGCGATGCCGCCATTCTTCTGCACGTTTGCGGCGACGGTCAGGGCGAGCGTCGTCTTGCCAGACGACTCGGGACCGAAGACCTCGACCACTCGTCCTTTCGGAAGACCGCGGCCGCCGAGCGCCAGATCGAGACTAAGCGCCCCGGTCGAGACACACTTGATTCCGGTAAGCCGATCCCCGTCGAGGGTCATGATGGAGCCCTTGCCATGAGCCTTCTCAATCTGCGCGAGGGCTCGATCGAGCGCCTGGCGACGACCGGGATCAAGCGTCGACGAGCCGGTTCCGGACTTTTCCTCCAAGGCCGCCTTGGCCTTGCCACCCTTGGGCTTCGGGGATTTCTCTGGAGCCGCATTCTTCGGCATGGCGGGGTTCGTGGTGATTTCCGGTGATTCGAGGGTTGCCTTGGCCATGTGGTTGTCGCTTTCGGTTTCGATGGGCGGAATTCTTTGATGAAGTTCCGGCTTGTGATCTGTTCTGGAATCTGACTTGGGAGGTCGCTTGCCGTCGCACGGGCGGGTCGGCGGTTTCGCCTCTTCCTGCTTACTTGGTTCTTGTCGGTTGAATTCGTCGTCGCTCAGATTGCGGGCCCTCTGGATCATGTGGATCATGGTGATCTCGAGCTCCTGTTGCATGGAGGATTCGAGGTCCGACCGGCCGTCTTGCGGTTCGCATGACTCGATCGGATCCTAGGAGCCTGAAGATCACCGGCGACGCAACCGGCGGTTTCTCCCGAGGGGCCCTCGGTTTCCGAAGTCCGAGGCGATCGACCGGTGGAAGCCGTGAGGATCGATCGTTGAAAACGAATCGGACTGGAATTCGAGGTTGTTCGGGAAGCAGTAGTCATGGGTTGGCTCTTGATGCTGGGATACGCCTCGGATACCGAACGCTGACCGAACATCATCGGAAATTCCATCCGAATGCGTTAGGTTTTTGTTTGGCTCCAGAAGAATCCCCAGTTTTGACCTCGCCGTCAAGTCCACCGCCCCCATGACGATCGATGTCAGACGAAACGAGCGGCCCGGGAGGGGCCGCTCGTCAGTCATCAAACGTCGTTGAACAGGCCGAATAGGCCTCAGTCATCAATAGTGGGGCGTCGGCGGTCGGTACTGAGCCAGATCCGCCTGCTTGAACCACTCGATGGTCCGCTGAAGGCCCTCGCGGAGCGCAATCTTTGGCTCCCATTTCAGTTCCTTCCGGGCCAGGCTGATGTCGGGTTTCCGCTGGAGTGGATCGTCTTGAGGAAGTGGCCTGGCCTGAATGATCTCGACCCCGCTCCCGGTGATTTCTACGACGAGTTCGGCCAGTTCCCGAATGGTGAATTCACCGGGATTCCCGATGTTCACCGGTCCATGAAAATCTTCCGGACCGTTCATCATCGCCTGGAAGGCATCGAGCAGGTCGTCGCAGTAGCAGAATGAACGCGACTGGCTGCCATCCCCGTAGATCGTGATCGGCTCGCCGGTCAATGCCTGACGGATAAAGTTGCTGACCACCCGGCCGTCATACGGGTGCATCCGCGGACCGTAAGTGTTGAAGATGCGGACGACGCGAATATCGACCTTGTGCTGCCGGTAGTAGTCGAACATCAGCGTCTCAGCGGCTCGCTTGCCCTCGTCGTAACACGCTCGAATCCCGATCGGATTGACGCTTCCGCGGTAAGACTCGGGCTGCGGATGAACCTCCGGGTCTCCATAGACTTCGCTGGTCGACGCATGGAGAATCCTCGCCCCGAGCCGCTTGGCCAGCCCGAGCATGTTGATGGCACCCATGACCGAGGTCTTGATCGTCTTGATCGGGTTGTACTGATAGTGGCCCGGTGCGGCGGGGCAGGCGAGGTTGTAGATCTGGTCGACTTCAGCCTTGTAGGGATCGATCACGTCGTGGCGGATGAACTCGAAGTTCGACCGGCCGACCAGGTGCTCAATGTTCGATTTCTGACTCGTGAAGAGATTGTCTAGGCACAGCACCTGATGCCCCTGATCAACGAGACGATCGCAGAGATGTGAACCGAGGAAGCCGGCTCCGCCGGTGACGAGAATCCGCTTGACCATGTGACTGAAACTCCAGTGGGATGACGTCCTGACGGGTCCCGAGCCGTACAGTACCCAAAACCGACCCAATCACCTCGCGACCCCGTCTGGAAACGCCCCCTTGGACCGACGCCGACATGCCCTTGGATTCATGACCGGGACGAGCATCGATGGCATCGATGCGGCGATGATCGAGATCACGGGCCATGGCGCAGCGATGTCGGCTCGGCTCCTTCGTCAGGTTCACGAACCGATCGGTGAACTCGCCGAGCCGCTGCGGGCGTTCGCGAGGGGCGGGAGACTGACCGCCGTCGAAGTCGCCTCCCTGGCGCGTCGATTCGGGGAACGCCACGCCAGCGTGTTCGAAGCCCACTTCGCGACCGAGCCACTCGACATCATCGTGGTCCATGGCCAGACCGTCTGTCATGCCCCCCCGGATTCGCTCCAACTGATCAACCCCTGGCCGCTGGCCGCGATCGCCCCGTGTCCCGTGATGTACGACCTGCGGGGTGAGGATCTGGCCATCGGTGGCCAAGGCGCGCCGATCACCCCGATTGCGGATGCCATCCTCTACCGAGATCAACGCGACCCCGATACCGCACTCGCCATCGTCAACCTCGGAGGCTTCATCAACGCCACGCTGCTTCCATCCATGAAGATCGGGACGGACCTATTCGATGGTCTCGCGGGATTCGATTGCTGCCCCTGCAACCACCTGCTTGACGCGGCCTCGCTCGCGGTCATCAATCGCCCCTTCGACCAAGGCGGGAAGATCGCCGCAAGCGGTACGCCGGATGCACCCGCCGCGTCGGCCTTCGGACGGAAGATTGCGGCCTTGTTTCATGACGAGCGGAGTGGCGGCGATGGTGACGAACACCGGGACGAAGCAGTGGCCCTCGTCCGGGCTGCGGGCACTCCCGCGGACGGGCTCGCAACGATCTGCCAGGCGATCGGCATCGCGCTCCACGACTGCATCTCGTCGGCGAGCCAGAGACTCGGATCGGCCCAACCCTCAAGACTGATCCTGGCCGGCGGCGGCGTCCTCAACGAATGCCTCGTCGACGCGATTCGCACCGCCTTCCCCCCTTCCACCGATGTTCGAACCTCGGACGAATTCGGCCTCCCCGCCCAGGCTCGCGAAAGTGCCGGAATGGCGACGCTCGGCGCCCTTGCCTGCGACGGCGTCTCGATCACTGAATCTTCGATCACTGGCCGACGAATCGGAAGTCTCTCCGGCCCCAGCATCACCCGAAGCCGGTTTTCTTCATGAAATCTAAATCGCATCCTCACATTCCCCTAGCGTGCCCAGGCAACACTCCTCTCCATTCGAATTCCACCCTACGCGGATCGCTGACGTGCCTACCCAGGTCCTTATTGTTGAAGACGAGCTTGAAATCGCGGAGTTGATCGAGTTTCATCTCAGCCGAGAGGGATTGAAGTGCTCGATCATCCATTCCGGCCGAGCTGCCCTCGACGCCATTCGACGCAACCCTCCGAACCTCATCGTGCTTGATCGCATGCTGCCGGACGTGGACGGGATTGATGTCTGTCGCAAACTCAAGTCCGAGCCATCGACGCGGAACATCCCGATCATCATGGTGACTGCGAAAGGCGAGGACGCCGATGTGATCTCCGGAATCGAGGTCGGTGCCGAGGATTACGTGGTCAAGCCTTTTAGCCCGAAGGTGCTGGTCGCACGAGTCACCAGTATTCTTCGCCGCCAAGACGATTTCTTTATCGAAGATTCCGCGTCGTCGAGCGACCGAATATCGCTCTTTGAGAATCGCCTGGTGATCGACACGGCCCGGCATCGAGTTCTCGTGGACAATGAAGATCTCACGCTCACGTTCACGGAATTCAGCCTCTTGCGGTATCTTGCCAGTCGTCCTGGATTCGTCCGCTCCCGCGACCAGATCATCGCCGCGGTCCATGGACGATCCACGGTGTTGTCCACTCGAACCGTGGACGTCCACGTCACCGCCCTCCGGCGGAAACTGGGTGAATTAGGCACGTGCATCGAGACGGTCCGAGGCGTGGGATACCGGTTCCAAGACGGGATCCACGCCGCCACACAAGGCTGAGAACATCAAACTGGGACGAAGTCTTCTCGGGCGAATCGCCTTCACCCTCATCGTGGTGCAGGTCGCCGTATCGCTCATTCTGATGACCTCGATCGCGGATTCCGTTCGCGAATTCCACCGCGAGGATCTCCAGAAAGAACTTCTGAGCGACGCCACCGTCCTTGCCGCCACCATTCAGGATTCGACGAATCCGCCTCGTCTCCCGGATTCGGTCGCCCGGGCCGCCGCAACGGAAGGTCTCCGACTCACGCTGATCGCGTCGGACGGACGCGTTCTCCAAGACAACCAGAGTCCTGCCGCCGACATGGACAACCACGCAGGTCGACCAGAGATCGCCGAAGCGCTCCGGTCGGGATCTGGAAAGTCCATCAGATTCAGTCAGACCGTGGGCGCCGATCTCGTCTACGCCGCGATTGCGATGCCTCGTCCCAACGGCGGATCGGTGATTCTCCGCGTCAGCCAACCACTCTCCCTAGTCACCGCCACCGAGCGTCGGATCACCACCGCGATCGGCATCGCGCTCTCGGCCGCCGTGCTCATCACGCTTCTCACGCTGATCCTCCTCTCTCGTTCGATCTCGAGCCGAACCCGCCGGGCAGCTTCGGCCGCAAAACGGTTCGCATCCGGAGACTTCACCGGCCGCCTTCAAGAAGACGGCCCCATCGAAATGAGTGGGCTGGCCCGATCGCTCAACGGCATGGCCGAAGAACTCGACTCCAGCATCTCCGCACTCCAAGTCCAGACCTCCGAAATGCTCGCCATCCTGCAGTCGATGTCCAACGCGGTGATTGCACTCGATCGCGAGCATCGGATCATCCGTCTGAACAATGCGTCGCTTCAGATGTTCGATCTCGCAGACATCGATCTGAGAGGCCGACTGCTCCAGGAAGTGATCCGCGAACCGGCGCTCCAGGAGGCCGCGGACACCGCCTTGAAATCTAGAATCCGCTTCACCGCGGAGATTTCGTTCTCGCAGTCGACCAGAATCGCGGAGCTGGTCGCCGAACCCATGACCGACGGCCGAGGAGAGACGATTGGCACCGTGGTGGTCCTCGAGGAAGTGACACGGCTGCGACAACTGGAGCGGATTCGCACGGACTTCGCGGCCAACGTGAGCCATGAGTTGCGAACGCCGATCACCTCGATCGGCGGCTACGCGGAAATTCTCCAGGACACCGACGATCCCGTCATGATCCGAAAATGCGCCGACGTCATCGTCCGCAACACCCATCGACTTTCCGCGATCATCGAAGACCTTCTCGCATTGGCGAGGATCGAGGACCCACAACGACGTTCGATGCTCGATCTAGAGCCCGTGCGTATCAGCTCGGTGATCGATTCCGTCATCCACTTGACCAAAGAGTCCGCGGGGGCTCAGAACGTCTCGCTGATCTCTCGAATCGACGGAGACCCGGTGGCCAGAGGCACTCGTCCGCTGCTGGAGCAGGCCATCAGCAATCTCGTCAGCAACGCGATCAAGTACGGCGGTGGCGAAGCCCCGATCGAGATTCGGTGCTCGACCACCGATCAGGGAATGGTTCAAATCGATGTCGAGGACTTCGGACCCGGCATCGCCCACGAACATCTGGATCGGATCTTCGAGCGGTTCTACCGGGTCGACCGGAGTCGAAGCCGGGAACTTGGTGGAACCGGCTTGGGCCTCGCGATCGTGAAGCACATCGCTGGCGTCCTGGGTGGAAGCATCGAGGCCCGATCGCAACTCGGGGTCGGTTCGATCTTCACAATCACCCTTCCGTCGGGCTGAAGGCCCCTCGAGCAATGCCCTCGGCGAGCGCCGGTGGCCCTGTGGCCGATTGATCAAACACCTTGCGCCACCTTCACGCGTTCTGAACACGTGGCGGCGATCCTTTCGCCGTCGGGAAGAACGTCTCCTCGACCCAGAATTCATGCCCCTCCATCGAAACCCGCCTGGAACCCCACATGCAACTCGTACGTCGAATTGTCACCACCGCCGGAATCGCAGCCATTGCCACGGCCCTCCTTGGTGCCGGCGGCACACAGGATCTTCGCCGCCTCCGAGGAACCATCACGATCGATGGTTCCTCCACCGTTTACCCCATCACGGAAGCCATCGCGGAATCGTTCAAGAAGGCCGCCCCCAATGTGAAGGTCACCGTCGGAGTCTCCGGCACGGGTGGAGGCTTCAAACGGTTCGCCGCCAATGAGATCGAGATCTCCGATGCATCCCGACCGATCAAGGGATCTGAGTCAGAGGCCTGCCTGGAAGCTGGCGTCGAATACATCGAGATACCGGTCGCCTACGACGGCCTCACGATCGTGGTGAACAAGGGCAACTACTGGGCCGACTCGATGACCGTAGATGACCTCAAGAAGATTTTCCTGAGCGACTCCGCGCCGAAGACCTGGAACGCCGTTCGCCCCGAGTGGCCGGATCGAGCGATCAAGATCTACGCACCGGGCACCGATTCCGGCACCTTCGACTACTTCAAGGAAGTCGTCGCCGGAAAGAAAGGCACGATTCGCAGCGACATGAGCGTCTCCGAGGATGACAACGTCCTGGTCCGTGGTGTTGCCGGTGATGAAGGCGCCATCGGCTTCTTTGGTGCCGCGTACTACTTTGAAAACAAGGACTCATTGAAGGCTGTTTCCATCCGAAACAATGCCGGAAATGATGTTCTCCCGTCCGCAACGACCATCGAAGACGGGAGTTACAACCCCTTCAGCCGCCCACTCTTCATCTACGTCAAGGCAAGTTCCGCCCAGAAGCCGTACGTTCGGGCGTTCGTCGAGTTCTATCTCAAGAACGCCGCCTCCGCCGCCCGCGAGGTCGGATACGTCGGACTTCCCGACGCCATCTACGAACGCGCGTCCAAAGCGTTCCAAGCGGGCCGAACCGGCAGTTCGTACCTCGACGAGAACGGAAAGAAGAAGACCGGCCCGATCACCGACCTCTACAAGTGATTGTCCGGATCTGACCAAGCCGTACTGGTCCGGGGTCCTCCGAGGCCCCGGGCCGACGGGCTTGGCGGCTCCAAGAATAAACCCGAACGGAACCTGATGCCGACCGCGTCCCAGCAGCCTGAAAACCAAACCCTCGCCGAACTCTGCGGAAGAGGAAGACCACGCAGTGTGATCCTGCGATCGTTTCAAGAGGGGACCGTCCGCGGTCTCCTCGTCGGCTGCGCCATGTTCTCGATCCTCGTCACCACCTTGATCATCGGCATCCTCGCGTACGAGACCGCTCGCTTCCTGCAGGATGTCTCCGTCGTGGACTTCCTCACCGGTCTCGAATGGAACCCCCTTCTCGGGGCTGAACGTCACTTCGGAATCTGGCCGCTGATCGTTGGCACGCTGCTGGTCACGCTGGTGGCGGCGGTGTTTGCCCTTCCGATTGGGTTGGTCACCGCGATCTTCTTGAGCGAGTACGCACCGCCTTGGCTCCGCGCCATCCTCAAGCCGATTCTCGAAGTTCTGGCGGGAATTCCGACCGTGGTCTACGGATTCTTCGCCCTGATCGTGATCACCCCCGCGTTGCAAGGGCTCGGTCGATTGGTCACGGGCGAGAACACGTTCGGCGCCTATAGCGCCGGTGCCGCTGGAATCGCGGTCGGCATCATGATCCTCCCCATCGTGACCAGCCTCTCGGAAGACGCCATCCGCGCCGTTCCGAAGGGTCTTCGCGACGGGGCCTTCGCCCTCGGCTCGACCAAATTCGACACTTCAGTCAAGGTCGTGGTGCCGGCGGCGTTGAGCGGAATCATGGCGTCCTACCTGCTTGCAATCACCCGTGCGGTCGGCGAGACCATGATTGTTGCGTTGGCGGCCGGAGGGCTGGCGCAGATGACGGTCCTACCCTGGGAACAGGTGCAGACCATGACCGCCTACATGGTTCAGATCTTCCTTGGCGACGCCCCCGCGACCGGCGTTGAATACAAGTCAAGTTTCGCCGTCGCCGGCGTGCTCTTCCTGATGACGTTTCTACTCACGTTTGCCGGCTACCGCATTCTTCTCCGATTCCGGGAGGAATACGAGTGAACGACGCCAGACCGACTTCCAAACATTTTCAGAAGCTGATCGACCGTGGAGTACCACGAACATCCGCCGCAAGAGTCCGCATGGACCGCGCATTCGCGATCATCTGCCTCGGCATCACGCTCATCGCGGTGCTCGCCCTGGCACTGCTTCTTGCGAGCATTCTGATCGCGGGCTTCCCCGGACTCTCGTGGTCCTTCATCGAGCGCTACGCCTCTCGGATTCCCGAGCAGGCCGGGATCAAGGCCCCGTTGTTTGGATCAATCTGGGTCGCCTCGATCTGCGCCATCGTGGCCCTGCCCGTCGGGGTGGCGACCGCGGTCTATCTCGAAGAGTTTGCCGCGAAGAACCGCTTCACCAACTTCCTGCGGATCAACATTTCGAATCTGGCCGGCGTCCCATCGATCGTCTACGGCATCCTCGGACTGACCCTGTTCGTGCGAATGTTCGGCCTCTTCGGTCCGATTCAGAACCCTGCATTCGAGATCGGCGGCGAGACGTTCGCAATCTACTACGACTCGACGGGCGAGCCTCTCCGAGTGCCCGTCACCAGCAGAAACGAGACCCCGTCGCTCACCACCGGATCGATCGGCTACATCCAAGACGTTCTCGATGGGCCAGACGGCGAGTTGATTTTCACCAACAACTGGGTACCGATACCCCTCACCATCGTAAACGTCGACACCGAATTCACGCCGGCGTACGGCGTCATTTCCGCGATCGACGTGGTCGAGCCCATCGACTACGAGATCCAGAAACCTTGGTATTACGTGCAATTCCCCTTCGGCCAGACGGTGCTGGCCGGCGGATTGACGCTCATGCTGGTGGTGCTACCGGTGGTGATCATCAGTTCTCAGGAAGCGCTGCGATCTGTACCTCGTTCACTGCGAGCGGGCTCGATGGCCATGGGGGCCACGCGTCTCCAGACCGTCTTCAGAGTCACACTCCCCGCATCGATTCCGATGATCATGACCGGGGCGATCCTCGCGATGAGCCGAGCGATCGGTGAGGCGGCGCCGATCTTGGTTCTCGGCGTCGCGTTGTTCATCACCGACGTCCCACAGAGCCTGATGGACGCCTTCACCGTCCTTCCCATGCAGATCTACAACTGGACCAGTCGTCCGCAGGAGGAGTTTCGAGCACTCGCCGCCACCGGCATCATCGTGCTGCTCGTGGTTCTCCTTGCGTTCAATGCGATCGCCGTTCTGATCCGCCAGAAGTTCTCGAGGCCCCTCCAATGAGCCCAACCTCTCCAACCGGAACTCGACCCCCCATGCCGTCCACCAATGCACCCGAGCCACGGAACCGCGGAACCAAGATAGTCGCGTTACAGCCTCACGTGAATCCGATCGAGCCAACCAATCCACCCGAGGTCTGCATTCGCTGCAGATCCTTGAACAGTTGGTACGGCGACCTTCAGGCATTGCATTCCGTCGGACTCGATATCCCGAAGAACCGGGTCAGCGCCTTCATCGGGCCGTCGGGATGCGGAAAGAGCACGCTGCTTCGCTGGTTCAATCGGATGAACGACACCATTCCATCGGCACGGGCGGAAGGCGAGATCACCCTTGACGGTCGGAACCTCCTCGACCCGCGATGCGACGTGGTGGATCTTCGACGGCGAGTCGGCATGGTGTTTCAGAAGCCGAATCCGTTTCCCAAGTCGATCTTCGACAACGTCGCGTTCGGACCCAGGCTTCATCGGCGGTACTCGAGATTGGATCTTGAATCCCTCGTCGAACAGAGCCTTCGTCGAGCCGCGATCTGGGACGAGGTCAAGGACCGGCTGGACCAGAGCGCCTTGGGACTCTCCGGCGGACAACAGCAGCGGCTCTGCATCGCAAGAGCGATCGCGATCGGACCGGAAGTCTTACTGATGGACGAGCCCTGCTCGGCGCTCGATCCCCGGTCCACCTCCGCGATCGAGGACCTGATCCGCAACCTTCGAGATCAATACACGATCGTCATCGTCACCCACAATATGCAGCAGGCGGCCAGAGTCTCGGACCGCACCGCCTTCTTCTACAACGGTGCTCTCATCGAGTCCAACGAGACCGATCTGATCTTCACCAACCCTGCCCATCGCGAGACGGAGGACTACGTCTCCGGTCGTTTCGGCTGACTCCGAATCAAAGAGAATCAAGCATGCCCGTCGATCTCGAATCAAACCTCACCAAGCTGCGCCGCGACCTGCTCTTCCTCGGCGCCAAGGTCGAACAACGACTTTTTCAGATCACCGACGCGATCCTGACCGCGGATGTCGCCACGGCCCAGAACGTCCGACACGGAGATGCCGAGATCGATCATGACGATCTCCTCATCGAGGAGGAATGCGTTCGCCTTCTCGCCCTTGCGGCGCCCGTCGCGACAGACTTGAGGCGGATTCTCACGATGATGCGGATCAGCGGTGAATTCGAACGGATCGCCGATCTCTCGAAGGGCATTTCCAAGCGCATCATTCGCGTGAGTTCGATGCCGGCGGTTCGACTCCCCAATCCGCTGGCGGAAATGTGCCACTCGGTTCGCGAACTCTTCTCAAAGTCGCTTCGAGCTTTGGCCGATTCCGATTCGAAACTCGCGAGGGAGATTCGACGCGACGACGACCGACTGGATCAACTCCACAAATCCATGCTGGTCTGGGCTCGCGAGGAGATCCCCAGGGATCCCGAATCGACCAATGCCGCGATCGAGTTACTGGCGATCGCGCAGAGGCTCGAACGCACCGGCGACATCGCCGTCTCCATCGCCGGCAATCTGATCTATCTGGTCGAAGGAACGGTGGTCCGACACGGCAGCGCGGACTAACGCGACCGCAGGATGCCCTCGAAACCACCCTCGATAAC
>CALFOM010000126.1 GCA_937919685.1 uncultured Phycisphaera sp. | reverse complement strand
TCAAGATGACGAAAATGACCAAGATGATCAAGATGCCTCCGATGCTCAGGGTGATCGGCCTCACCGTGTTTCTCATGGGCTGTGGCGACCCGGAGACGGCCACCGTCACGCCCTCCGAACCAATGACCATGAACGACCAAGGCCCCCTGTTCGCGACGGTCGAGACCGACCGCGGAACATTCCGCTTCAAACTTCGTCCGGATCGCGCACCGATCAGTTGCGCCAACTTCGTGAATCTTGTGCAACGCGGCTACTTTGAAGATCTCTCGTTCTATCGGCACTCGCGAGTCATCCGACAGGTCGGGAATCCGTTCAATGACGAAGACCAGCGGTACTACCCGGGATATTCGATCGCGCCTGAATTCGCCGCCGATCTGAAGTTCGACCGAGGCGGCATGGTGGCAATGGTTCGACTCGGCGACGATCCAACCGCGATGGTGAGAGCCAACGAGTTCTTCGTCACGACCAAGCCGCAAAGCGAACGCTACACGTTCAAGTACCCGATCTTCGGCGAAATCGTAGAGGGCCAGGACGTCGTCATCGGCCTCCTGAAGGACGACCTGCTCCGTCGGATCACGATCGAAGGCGATCCCGCCCCCCTACTTGAGGTCTACGCCGACTGGATCACGAAGTGGAACCAAGCACTCGATCTCTCTCCAGATCCGCGAGGGTGAACCGGGCGGCTCAGTTCCAGCTCAGGCCCTTCGGCCAGGACGCGTGGTTCTGAAGATCGACCTGGGCGACCAGGCGATCGAGCATCTGCAGTTCCCGAGTGACTGTCTCGGCCCGACGGCGACAATCGCCCTGCTCAAGCAGGCGATACCGAATCGCCTCATCCCGCACCACTGCAAAACCGATCAGGTCGAGCACCACGCTGGTCGGCAGGTCGTCGCGATCCAGCCACTCCGTCGCCATGCCTGCGGCGGCCAGTCGCCGAAGGCGGGTATTGCCAAGAAGACTTCGAATGGTCCGGCGAGCTTCGGGAAGCGGTGGAGCCGACTGGAAGTCGGGCTCGATCGGCCGCAGCCAGGCCCGAAGATGAAGACGTTCGTCTGCTGGCGGATCGAGTTCGTCGATGCGGGCCCGACACAATCCGTGGAGAAGGAGATTGAACCGACCGCTTGGAAGTTGTTCGACTCTGGCGATCCGCCCCACACAGACCGCTTCGCACAGCGAAACCTCTTCGAGGCCAGCGCTCTCGCGGTCATCGATCACGGCCATCGCGATCGGATCGGCCCGTTCGAGATCGCCGTTTCCCGAAGCGAGGCACCGTTCCACCATCTGTCGATACCTCGGTTCGAAGATGTGCAGCGGTTGCGCACCATGTGGCAACAGCGACACACCCGGAAGCGGGAAGAGCGCGATAGGCTTTCCGAAATCGACGCGATACGAGGACATCAACCGGATGGTAGCCCGCTCAGGGGTACATCCGCCAATCAGATTCGAAGATTCTCAGGCCGCGGCGAGCAGTTCGCCACCGTCGCGAGCGGCGATGCTGGCCTGAACCCGGATCTCCTCGAGACTCGCCGCGTCGAGACCGAGGCACTCCATCGCCTCGGGAGCGATGCCACCGAACCGGAGATCAAGCGTGAAGCCACCGGCCACTTCAGCCGCGATTCGATCCGCGACGTGGACGATCATCGGCAAATCGCGATTGGCCATGGGGACTGAAACGGGATCGTGATGGTGGCCCGCGACCCAGACTAGGCTTGAGGGGAACTTCCAGTGCTCGCAGAGTGCCGCACCGAACCCCTCGTGATCGTTCCCCAGACACTCCCGCTCGCATTCGCGAAGGTCTCGTCCGGCGGCGGATCGCTCGACGGCTTCCGCGAAACGCGTTCGATCATGCTGAAGTTCGACGAGCACTCCGACATCGTGGACGAGCCCAGCGAGAAATGCCTCGTCGACGGCGTTCTTCCGATTGGACTTCGCGATGATCCGCGCGGTGCTTGCCGTAACGCAGGAGTGACGCCAGAGATCGTGCGCATCGAAGTGCGGCCCGAGGTCACCGCCACGAAACAACTTTGCCAGACTCG
This sequence comes from uncultured Phycisphaera sp., assembly GCA_937919685.1. Lineage (GTDB taxonomy): Bacteria > Planctomycetota > Phycisphaerae > Phycisphaerales > SM1A02 > UBA12014. Next base: position 12,246 of record CALFOM010000126.1, on the reverse strand, counting down.
CCGCTACCGCGATGTTCTTTACCGCGTTGATTCCGAGAAGCGAGACGGCCCGGTTGATCGAGGCAATCTGTCTCGGAAGACCGTAGAACGCAGAGTTGACCACCTTGAGCATTCGAGCTGTCAAGGCCGGATCGCCGGCGATCATGGCGTGAAGATCACGGGCGCTTGATGCAGGATCGTCGACGAGTTCGATGATCCGAACCGTGACCTCCGGAAGCGTCGCGATGTGACTGATGTTCCGTACCGCGTCGAGTGCCACATCTTTTCGATCGTTCTGGATTCCGTGGTCCATTTTGACCTCCCGTCGAGCGTTCATACCTCGTGGTCTGCTTCGGCCCTAAGTAGGTGGAGATCACCACAACTCGACCTGAAGGGATCGGCCGACCGAAGCGGAGGATTCATGACTGTTCGTCGGAGGTCTTGCAAGAGTCTCCAACGGTTCGGCCTGATCCATCTGGGAGTTCAACACGAGGGCCACGACGCCCGAGAACAGTCTCAGATCACCCACGAGTGCATCCGCGGCCCTGGTTTCTGCTCCATAATGATGGTTCGTTCCGCAAGCAGCATCATCTGCCAGCGATCCTCCACGGCCTCGGAAGCACCTTCGCCCTCGAGCATGGCGACCTGCCGTGCCAGGTCGATGAAGGACAAGTAGTGTCCTTTTTCACTCGCCCATAACGCCTTGTAGATCTTGGCCAGCGACTCATCGGTCGCCACCCGGGAGAGGATCTCGAATCGCTCACAGGATCTGGCCTCGATCAAAGCCGAAATCATCAGACGGTCGATCGTCTCTTCGTCACCGCCGCGACGGATTAATCCACGAAGCGCCGCGGCATAGTCGTTGCGATGCGACTTGGTCAGCCTCCCGCCTCGCTTTGAAAGAAGCCGGACCACCAGCGCGAGATGTTCGACCTCATCTCGGGCCACCGCGGTCATCGCGACCACCCAGTTGTCGGGCGGGGTGGGCTCTGGCCACCGGTGCAGGAGTTCCAGCGCATTCTGAGCCGCCTTCTTTTCCAGATGGGCATGATCGTTGAGCAGTGCGCAGGGCTCACGAAGCGACGCTTCCCCCCAGGCATCCGGCGTATCCACGAGCAGCGGTAGTTCGACCGTGGCTCTACCAGGAGTGACGGATTCAGTGTTCTCTCGCATCGGAATGGTCCTGAAAGGGTTTGGCGGTCGACCGGGTCGCCGCGGGTCAGAAAGCATTCCGCTTGCGCGGCGGGCCGATGCTCGTCAACTCGCCGAGCACGGCCGCGATTCTACGTCCGGTCCCACCGCTCCCATAGGGGTGATCACGTGGAGTCTCTTCCGTGATCGCCCTCTTGATGGCATTCGCGATTCGATCAATGTCCGGGGTATCAACTTCGATCACCGAGGCGGGGCGTTCGCGACCGGCCTGCCGCGGCCCCAGATTCACCGCCGGGCATCCCAGCGCGGCGGCCTCGATGAGTCCTGCGCTCGAATTTCCAACCAGAACCTCCACTCGTCGCAGAAGACCGATAAACGAAGGTCGATCGAGATGCCCAATGACTCGAAAGGCTGGATCCGCCTCTGCGGCGACGATGGCCTGATTGATGAATTCACTCCCCGGATCCTGATTTGGCCGAAGCACGACGACCGGACCGTGACGCCGAACGCTCTCAATCGCGACATCCGCCCACCGACGCTCGGTCGCTGGCGACTGTCCTGCACCGTGCAACAGGAGTACCGCGGTGGGCCTTCCCCACGCCTCATGCCGGGAATCGTCTAGTGATGCCATCTCGTCGAGCCCGTCGATCGCGGGACTTCCGACCACGTGCACCGTCGACGGCGGCTCACCGAGACCGAGGATTCGTCTTCCGCTCGCCGCGGTCGCCGCAAAATGAAGATGGGCAAGTTTTGTGATCGCGTGACGCATCGCCTCGTCTGCGACGCCTTCCGCTCGATCGCCCCCGTGCACATGGGCCAGCGTCCGACCCCCGATACTCGCCGCACTCGCGGCGGCAAACGCCTCGACTCGATCGCCAAGCACCAGTACCACGTCGGGATTGAGCCGCTCGAAGGCTTCTGCGAAACCAGTCACTCCGCGACCAACCGCCGCGGCATCCGCGCCGCGGCCGAAGATCCGAGGTCGTTGCATCTCCACCACGGCATCGATTCGAACCTGAGATCGCACCTCTTCGATGGTGTGGTCGGGAGGAAGCAGATGGGCGCCCGATGCGACCACCTGAAGCTCGAGCTCCGAATGCGAATCGACGGCGTTGATGGTGCTCCGAAGCAATCCGAAGTCCGCTCGTGAACCGGTGATCACCGCGATCTTTCGCATCACACGAGATCCTCTTCGCGGATCGGTGCATCGGCTTCGAGGCCCGTTCGCAAGGTCCGACCCACGATTTCCTCGATTCGCCACGGTTCCAGTCCGTCTGCAGGTCGCTTCACCGCAAGATCACTCGCCGCGAGAATATCGCCGGGCCGGAGTTCTCGTGCTGCACGCACCGACTGCCGCGCCACGCTTCGAACGTCCAACTCGATCTCCAGAGGTTTCTTTTCTCCGTTTCCCAACGCAGCGAAGGACCGCCTGGTGAAATTCACGAAGTTCGCAAGCCCTTCAGGGTCGAGACTGACAGCGTGATCGGGGCCCTCGGCATTCCGATTCCAAGTGAGGTGCTTTTCGAGAAGTTGCGCTCCAGCGGCGACCGCGAGACCGCCGGTGGTCTCCAGCGTGGTGTGATCGCTGTAGCCAACGGGACGTTCGGTCGCGGCGGCGATGCCGCGTATTCCCCCGAGCGACGCCTCTGCTTCCGGCGTCGGATAGGCGCTCACGCAGTGAAGAAACGCGATCGGCGACTTCGGAAACCAGCCATCGGTTCGCCGCACCTCTTCGAGATCGGCGGCCCCGGTCGACACCAACATCGGTCTTCCGTCTTCCGCGAGCGCCGCGAGAAGTGGACGGTGCACCAGATCCGGAGAAGCCGTTTTCCACGCATCCCAAGGAAGCGTTTTCGCGATCTTGACGAGTTCGGTGCTGAATACGGTCACGATCGCATCTAGCCCTGCATCATGAGACGCGCCGACCAGCCGCTCCATTCCGGCGGCATCGATCTCCAGACTTCGCAGCATCGCGCTCTGGTCTTCGATCCGCGCCCGGCGCTGGTAGGCCGCGACCGCGGTCGGGTCTCCCACCAAGCGATCCGCTTCGAACCACTGAAACTTCACCGCATCGACGCCTGCCTCCGCCGCCGCCGCAATGAGTTCGAGACCTCGATCGACGCTTCCATCATGGTTGACCCCGATCTCCGCGATGACGTAGGTGGGCGAAGCCGGGCCGATCGAGCGTTCGCCGATCCGGACCTCGGGCCGCGTCACGCATGCACTCCGGATCGAATGTCGGCGAATTTCCGATCACCCGCGTTGCGGACGAGGGTGGCTTCCGCCACCAGCAGATCGATCTCGTCATCGACGTCGATCACCGATCCTCGAGCGTTGAGCACGCCGCGACGATCGGCGCCGAGAAAGGCGTGCGGACGAGCAGGATCAATTTGAAAAAGCGACGCACGCCGTACCGCGATCACGCCGCCGTCTGGAATGTACGCCGCAGGAAGGTCCTGCCTTCGAAAAATGTCATTGTCCTCCCACGCATCTACCCGCCCGTCGTCATCGACCCGGCACGTCCAGAATGGATGATGTTTGCCGACCGGAGCGTAGCTCTGGACGCTGTCCGCGCCGGTCGCGATGAGCCTCGCCACCGCTCGGTCGACGAGCCCCGCCGGCCTCACCGGAATGTTTCCGTAAAGGATGACCACGATGTCCGCCACGTCTTGAACCGTTTCGATCGCTTGGCGAACCGCGGAATCGACGGTCGCCAGATCACCGGCGAGCGCCTCGGGGCGGTCGACGATCACCGCGCCGACCGCAGCAGCGGCGCTGGCGATTGCTTCTCCGTCCGTAGAGCACAGAACACGCCCGACCGACCGTGCGGCGATCGCATGACCGACGCTCCAGGCGATCATCGGAATCCCCGCGACCAGACGAACGTGCTTTTGCGGTAGCCCCTTGCTTCCGGCTCGGCCGATCACGACCGCAGTGGCGACGCGTTCCGGAATGTTCTCGATGCTGTTGTCGTTCATGCCTGTGAACCTCGGTGGGAACCAATGGACGGTCTTGACGAGCGAGTCGTGACGAAGACCTGCTCAAGACCTCATGGGGCGGAAGGCCGCGGAAGTTTCTGGCCGACCGCCGGAGTCACGCCGGCGACACTGCACCACATCCTTCCATAACTCAGCAATTGAACGCTCACCGACCGTCCCGACGCTGGTCTCACCGAACAAGTCGGTCTCCGCCGCAGGGACGGAACCATTCGCGAGGATCGTCATTCGGGTCGAATTGACGGCCTCGTCGTAGCGAGCTGGAGGCCAGGTGGCACTGAGTGGATCCGGTTCGATGCCGTAGGACTTCGGCCAGCGAATCGGCCCGTCGATCACCGCCACGCCCAGTCTGCGGCGCCATCGTTCGAAGAACTCTGGAATCTCCGCGATGTTCTCGGCGCGTCTCTCGCATCGAGGGACGATCCACGGAAGCGCGAAATCGAGTTCGATCGGCAGCGGCGGATCCACCGAAGGCCCCAGCCGTCTTCGGCCTGCAATGAGACGTTCGAGATTGGAGATGACCCGCTCGAAATGACCGGGGCCGTGCAGGAGCCGATGCGTCTCCGCGGTCTCGGCATCGAGATCCACCTCGACCACCCCGACCCCGGTGGCGAGGAGGCGATCGACAATCTCTTCCGAGACCGAAAGGTCCGTCCGAAGCGATACCACCCGCACACCCGCGGCGATCGCGATCTCGATGAACTCGTCGAACCGGGGGTGCAGAAGTGGGTCCCCAACGCCATCGAGGAAAAGGGTCGAATCCCTGGTCTTCCCGAGCGGCTCAACGATGCGGCGGAATGTCGACTCCGCCATGGGCGCCCGCTGGATCTCGCCGGCATACGGCGTGCCCGCCCGCACCCCGACTCGGCCCGTATTGAGTTCCACGCGGAGGAACTGCGGCGGAAGCAATGGCGCCGCCATGATCCGGTGCTCCATCCGGATGGCGAGTTCCATCGCATCCGGCTCGACGGCGCGGTTGCCTCGGACCAACGGCTCGATCGCTCTGCCGATCCGCATGAACTGACGCGGAGAATCAACGGAAAAACGGCCGATGGCACTGCGGACTTGTGGATGGGTCGCAACGCAGAGGTCCCCCACGATCTGATCGCCCTGAGGCCGTTCGGATCGATAGCCCAGCAGATGCCCGATGGTGGCGAAGCGGGATCGGCGATTCACCATTGCCTTCACTGTGGTTCGCGCGATGATCATCGCCGCCAGACCAGGAGGCCCCTGACTAAAGACGTACGGCGACTTGCAACGCTCCCCGAACCGTCGAACCAATTCGTTGACCCCTCCGGCCCCGGTGATGGGAAGAAGCGACCAGTCCGGCCCGACCAGCAGCGCCGCGTCGGCCTCAAATTCGTCGAGCACCTCGGCGGTCGGCTTCGGCGCCAGTACTTCATCGAATGCCGTCAGTCCGTGAATGCCGCCTCGCCAGGAGGTCGGCGCCACCGCCCGAGCAACTCGGATCGCCTCATGCTCTGGACCGAAAACGCTGGTGCCGAAGCGACGAATCTCGACCGGGAGACCGATACTCGCGCGATCGAAGGCTTCCTCCGCGTCGAAACTCTCCGGCACCAGCAACACGATCGCCTCGATCCCCGTCGCGGTTCCCAGACGATCGAGCGTTCGCTGGAGGATCGTTCGATCAGCCAACTTCGTTGCCAGACTTCGTGACACACCGGTCCCACCGAATTCCGGATCCACGGGAACCACCGCAATCACCTTTGGCAGAGCGACCTCTTCGGCTTGGATACCCGCGGTCCGTTCGATGGCCGTGAGATCATGATTCCGTTCGGTGAATTCCCCGGTTCGAATCGTTTCGCTGGTTTGTCCGATCAGATCCACGAGCAGGTCTGAAGCGTCACGGGTCCATTCGACGTTGACAATGTCTCGATCGATCTCGGCGCGTTGCTTCTCCAGGGGCTCGAGCTCCGTCGAGAGTTCGATCCGCCGATCCGCACGCAACCGCTTGTAGACACCGACCTGATTGATCACATCGATGATCTTCCTCGCGGACTCCCGCTCGGCCACGATCGCCTGCATGCCGGCGAGTCGTTCGAAGAGTGTGTTCATCTCCGCCGCATCCTGCTGGGCGTCGAGCATCGCACCGAGAATCCCCAACGTCTCGACGGAAGCCTCCGAGACCTCTCGAACCTCGGACTCAAGCCGCGCGAGTCTTTCGACCACCGCCGGTCGCTGCGCGGGATCAATCTGGACCGCTCGAGGAAACCGAAGGGCCTCCCGGTCGCATCCGGCATGAGAAGACAGGGTGTCTGCAAGCGTCCGAGGATCGGCGTTGGCTTTCCGAACACCACCTTCCGTCGCATCGATCACCGACAGGCCCAATGCGACATCGGCGGCGAATCGAATCTCGAAGGACTGAAGATAATTCAACATCTGCGAATCGGTGAAAATGCGCCGCCCGTTGACATCCTCACGCTCCGCGAGGTGGGTGCGGTGTCGCACGATTCGTTCCCATTCCATCGTCTCGATCGTGTTGAACGCGTTGAGTTCGGGAAGCCAGACGTCGTGAATCGCCGTACCGGGGGCGTAGTAGAGACCATCCGTGAATCCGAGGTCCTGCCCGATCAACGCGACTGGGTCGCATCCGAGATGTCGGGCGAAGACGTAAGCGAGATGAGCGACCGTCGCTGAGGCTTCGAGCGCCGCCTTCCCCTTTCCGAGTGGTCCGAGGAAACGATCCAGTTCCGGCGACGGTATGCAGCGGATACGGCCCGGCCATGCCTCGGGTACCGCCCGATTGACCTTCGAGTCGATCACCAGCTCGGTGTCTTCAAGCACCGCGGGATCAAGGCCTTCATAGAACCGCGCCGAAATGGAGTGGTAGTCGAGGGCGGTGACGAAGTGCGGGGCGATCCCGGCATTCAGGAGGGGTTTCAAAGTGGTCTGCGTCGCCACGATCACGCAGCGATCGCGAACTCCGGGCGCGGCAAGCAACGGAAGATTCCGCCGGAGACTCGGCCCCGCGCTGACCACGATTCCCAGTCTTCCTGCCGCGACACCAGCGAGATCGGCGATCCCCGATCCCAGCGCGTAGTGATCGAGATTCGACAGCTGATTCTCGATCGTGGAAGTGCACCGGGTCAGTGCGGTGTAGATCGACGTTCGAGCGGTCGCGGTGATATCGACGAGCGAACGGGTGAAGACAGACGTCGCCTTGCCCAGTCGGCTTCGGCTTGGGGGGTGCTCGATGATCAGCGTTCCCAGCATCAGGATCGACTCCAGACCCTGGAGCCCCATCGCGAGTCCCGCCGCGTCACCCGCATCCACCCGAAGCAGGATCCGACTCCTGGTGATCCAGTCCGTGGCGTCGAATCGCGACAAGACGGCCTTCAGGAGCGCCGTATCCGGCTCGAGCAGAAGGAGAACCCCCGTCCGCCCGAGGCCTCGAGCGATCGCCTCGACATGATCGCCGAGTCCAAATCCGGCCACCACGATGCAGGCGGAATCGCAATAGTCGATGTCTTGGATCAGACGTGCCGTCTCTTCGCCGGGCCGCCTGGCGCTGGCGAGTCGACGGCCCATCCAGGTACCGGTAAGGCGACCATCTTCCGCTCTCTCCAACTCGAGCGGGAGGTCAGCGGCCGTTCGAATCGCCGCGACGGCCACGTGATTCAGAGGACCGAGTGCATCGAGATTTGCTTCCAGCCGAGACGTGGAAGCCGATGGAATCGCATTTGATTCACGTTGCTTCGACGTCGTCAGACCCATGCCACCTCCTCGAAGGGATAGGCTCTTTCAAGTGCATTCGTCCGGATCGATACCATCACTCGACCTCCCTTCAAGTCGCTGTTTTTCGGAAGATCGCCATGCCCGACATTGCTCGCTCCGGCTTCTTTACCAATTTTGTGCTCGAAAATCCATGGCCGCTCGCGGGGTTGTTCACCATCGTGGCGGGAACGATCTTCTGGCTTGCGGTCCAACGTGATGATCGACGACTTGTGATCCCGGCGGCACTGGTCTTCGCCGTCGCCGCGGTGATCCTCGCCGTCGGTCTTCTGGTGGAGACTTCCGGAGAAGCGGCCGCGGACCGGACGCGAGAGTTTGTCTCCGCTGCGAGCGATGGCCGGATCGACGAGATGCTCGCCGGCTTGGATCCGGATGCCACTCTCCATGTCGGACGGATCGAGAATCCCGGCCTGCCCATCGAAGATCTGCGGCGAATGATCGACGCCCTCGGTTCGCGGCATCGAATCGAGCAGAACACGATCACTCTGATCAATTCGGTCGGAACCAGTTCGGACACCGCGCTGGTCGAACTCGCATGCCTGACGAGGACGACGTCGAGCATCGGCACCGTGCCGTCGCGCTGGCTTCTGGAGTGGGAGCGGGGGTCCGGACGTTGGCTCGTCCGTTCGATCACGGCGATTTCGATCGCCGGCCGGACACCCACCGGACGTCAAGTTCTTCCCTGATGCTCCGGCTCGCGGGCGATTGAACCACGCTCGACTTCGACGAACGTCGAGCAAGGCTTCCGAACTTCGGAGCGTCATGACCAGGCGCCACCTCATTCTTCCACCAGTGCCATATCGACGCTTCGAGCGCCACCGGCGATCGGGATCAGCGACGTCACGCCGAGCGGACCACCGAGCTCGGTGATGATCACACGAACGTCCGTCTGCGCGAGCCGGGCCAGTCCACCCTTGAAGTGGAACCGACGAACCGCCCGCTCTCCGGGTTGCAGTGACGAGATCGGCCTTCGTTCGCGACCGGAATGCCAGGCGACCGCCTCCATCTGAAGATCCATCGGCCGGTCACCGTGATTGATCACCTCGGCGCTGACCACGATTCCGGGACTTCCATCGACCGCGGAGGTCGTGAGCGCCCAGTCGGTCCGTACTTCGAGCGTTTCGTTCCGAACTTCCATCGGAATCTCCCCATCGAACCGGATGGCCGAATCGGCCTCGAGGAGCACGGCGACCGGAAGTCGCATCTCGCCCGCCACCGGGGGAATGGTCCAGCGGATCTCGATGGGCACCCGCGCCGTCTCTCCGGCGGCGATGCGAACGCGGGGCCGCGCGGGTTCGATTGACCATCCACGGGGGACTTTGATCGAGGCTTCCCCCTCCATGGCCACCGACGTCGGATTGTGGATCAGAAGATGGACATTCTGCGGACCGGCCGCGAGATCCATCGCTTCGGGCTCGAATCGCAATCGAGCCGCGATCTCGACCGCCGCTGCAGACACTCCGTGGATCACCAAAGGGGTGGAGCCGACGACCAATTCGATCATGCCTGCTTGCGGATCGAAGCGACGACTGCGTCCCTCCAGATCGACGACCTCGACCGGCTGAGCGCCGACCGGCACGCGAACGAGTTCGGCGGAACCTTGCAGTTCCGACCAGATGACGAGATGGGATTCATCGGTGTCGCCGGCGATCCAGCAGCGAGCGGTGGGTGAGACGGAGATCTCGCCTTTGAAGCGTCGACCCGAGAGCGTGTCGTTGAGCCCAGTCCAGGCGAGCATCGTCGGGTCGGGCCCGGCGGCCGGGATCCACGGGAACAGAAGGCGATCGGCGCCGGAACGCCACGCAACGAGCAGTCGCCGTGCCGCGGCATCAACCCGGTCCTTCGAGATCCAGTCGCTTGGAGGAGCTTCGATTCGCAACGTCGCCTTTGAAACGACACCCGGCGCGAATAGATTGGCCATGGTGACCGAAGACAGATCGGGCTTGCCCATCACGAAGAGCTCGTCTCCCCATTGGGTGTCGATGGAATCGGGATGCTGCGAGATGGCCAGCACCGGGTCGGCGACGAGGCTCGTCATGACTTCGCGGAGGTTCTTGAGATCGGGTCCCGGTCGGATGCCGCCGGGGATTCGCCAGCGATCCACGATGGTTCCAAACCGATCCATCCAAGATTCGAGCGACGCAAGACTGATCGAGTCGCCACCCAGCATCGCCGCGTAGACCTCGGTGGTTTGAAGTCGCGCGGCCCGCGCCAATCCGCGGTGCAGTCGATCGATCGCCAGCATGGGCTCGCGGTACCCGGCGCGTTGCCGTTCGAACACCTGCTTGAGCGATGGAATCGCGTCGGTACTTGTGAGTTCGTCGTTGGCCTCCGGCCAGATCGAAAATTCGATTGCACCGGGATCAAGTTGCTCGATCACGGTGGCGATGTCGCCGAGGTCGGCCGCCTTCCACTCAGGAATCGAGTAGCCGAGACTTGGGACGCCGCTCAATCGGCTGCTCACCCGGTCGGGGAGAACGAGGATCGCGAGATCACGGACGGTCCGTTCCGGCCCCGCTCCGTTGACCAGCAGACGCGCGTGATACCAACCCGGAAGTGGCAACTCGACGCTGGCAATCAGAGGCCTGCCACTGGAGAGCGATCGGATGGAACGCCGCTCGACGAGGTTTCCGTCGAGATCACTGATCTCTAGCGTCACCGTGGGAACTGGCTCGATCGGGTCATCGACGGCGATCCGTAGTTCGATCGGAGCGGGATGTCGCACGATGCCTGAAGGCGAAATGGATTTGAAGTCGACCCAGGGGAGTTGCCAGACTGCGAGATCGTCGAACCAGACGGTTCCGGTGACGTCCTCGATCCGAGGATCGCCGGCGACGGACCTCTGCATCCCTGGTTCCAGTTCGGAACCCGGCTGCGTCACCTGCATGGCGACGACGAATCGGAGATCCGATGCGACGGCTCGGCATGCGTCTCCGGAAGTGTCGACGTCGACGACCAACTGCTGCCATTTCCCTTCGGTGCGAACCGCTTCCGAGACGAAGGAGGCCACCGTGGCGACCTCGATCGCGTCGGCCATCCCGGCGGCATGAGATCGATCAAGCAGGTCGCCGTCCACGAGCCGGACTTCGAATCGGGCCGACGCATGCCGAAGATCCAGCGTCCGCACTGAACCGACGAGTTGGAAGCGTGAATCGATGTGTGCTGGAAGACGGACTTCCGGACGGGTTCGATAGGAGACCGAACCGCCGAAGATGTGGATTCGAAGGCTCCAGTCACCACGCCTTCGCTCGTCCTCATCGACGTTCGCGGTGAAGAAACGGCCCTTGGGTGGAAGCCCGTTGGCCTGTTGGAAGACATGCGACCAGTCCGCCTTCTGAATCTCTTCGAAGTCAAAACGATGGACCAGCCGCCCGGCCACAGGGGGAGCCTCGACCCCCGACTCGACCGACTCGACCGATTCGACCGCGACCGACCCCGAAGCCGGGATCGCCAGGATCGCCACGGTCCCGATCAGGGTCCGGAATCGCCCCTTGAAAAACGATACGTGCATGCGTCCGATATCGGCACTTTTCGCGCGTGACTGGAGCGATACGGCCGATAGAAGGGGAATCATGAGTCCTTCAACTCGCCCAATTTCGTGGAGTACGGCTCTCGTCAGTGCTTCGGTTCGAGTCGCCGGAATGGTCGTTCTGGTGGGAGGGATGCTGATCGGGGGAATGGCATGGTGGACGACGGATCGAGAAAACCGCCTCCGAGAGGAGATAGCGGCTATCGAGACCCGGTTGGCGGCGGAAATCGCGGTCCGGGATGCGGCCATCGATCGACTCGGGCGTGATCGACGAATCGCCCGTCTTGAGGTTCTCAATCAGGACGAAGATCCGGATGGAGAAGGGTCCTGGACGGACCTCCGGTTCATCGAACTCGACGATGAAGGTCGTGAACTGGCCTCCCGCGAAATGCGACTCAAAGGGCGAGTCATCTACGTGGACGCGTGGACGGCGCGATTCCCTGCCGAATCGGTGGCCTCTGCCAGCGACCCCTTCCGCGACCAGACGATCGTCCTGCTCCGCCGGATCTACTCCGACGAGATCCCGCCCCGTGACGGAATCCCCATCGACACCCCTGGCGGAATCCCCGATGGCTACGCCGGAAGTGATCAGGCGCGATTCGAACAGGCCATCTGGTCACGATTCTGGACGCTCGCCTCCGATCCGGATGCTGCCCGAGAATCGGGGATTCGCGTCGCCCAGGGCGAAGCCGTCTACAAGCCGATGCGACCGGGTGAGACCTATGAACTCCGAGTCGAAGCCGCCGGCGGCATGACCCTGGTCCCGATCACGGACGTGGCTGTTGCCGGAACCGGCGATTCCGATCTGCCGCTTCCCTGAGTCGGGTCTCCCGCTTC